>CAZWYK010000001.1:0-46085 GCA_964638205.1 uncultured Candidatus Cloacimonadota bacterium
TTTGCGAGCGGGATTTATTTTTATAAATTATCCGGAAATGGAAAGACAATTGCGAGCAAAAAGATGTTGTTGTTAAAATAACTTTATTTTCAAGAATGTTATCAACATTTACCCTAACTTTGAGCGTTTAATAAGGTACTGCAATAAGTTTTCTTCAAATGGAGTATCAGTTGTGATTGGGTTATATTCGATAAAAGATTTGTGGCATTTTGTTTTGAGATAAGTTGTATTTTTTTCTAAAGTTGCGAGGTAATCTTTTTTAATTTGCCACGGATTTACAGTGATTTTTTCACCCGTTTCGCTATCCACAAACTCAGTTTCATTTTTGAAGTCAAAATTCATTTCCTGTTTATCCTGAATGTGAAACAAAATAACTTCGTGCTTTTGATGACGAAAATGTTGTAATCCTTGCAAAATTTTATCAGGGTCATCGAGCATATCTGAAATCAAAATTATTAATCCGCGTTTTTTAATGCGGTCTGCCAGTGAGTGTAAAACTTCCGATGTTTGGGTGGTTTCGGTAGGTTGCAGGTTGTGTAAATTCTTAAAGATAACATTCAAATAAGATTTCATAGAACGCGGTGGCAGGTAGTTTGTGATTTTATTTGTATAGCTCAGTAATCCCACGGCATCTTGCTGTGAAAGCATTAGATAGGCGAGGGCAGAGGCAAAAGTTTTGGCGTATTCTAATTTGGAAATTTTGTTTGAAATATAACCCATCGAAGCACTGTGGTCAATAATAATGTGTGATTTGAGGTTTGTTTCTTCTTCGTATCTTTTGATGTAATAGCGGTTCGTTTTGGCATAAACCTTCCAGTCTATATTTCGGATTGCATCGCCAGGTATGTATTGACGGTGGTCGGAAAATTCCACGCTGAACCCGTGATACGGTGATTTATGTAAGCCAACGATAAATCCTTCTACGATTAATTTTGCCCGCAGATTAAATTTGTCTATGGTAGCAACAAATTCTTCTGAAAGATAGCTTTTGGACATCGTCTATTTTTCAACTTTGAAAACAATTGCGAGGGGGAATAAAATTACATAAGCCACAATTAATAAAATGGTTGAAAGTGTTTTATCACCAGTTGCCATCACGATGTAGCCAGCGATTGTGGTCACAACTGCAATTATTAGCACGAGGTAATTTGTTTTTGTAAATTCAAACTTCATTTTTGCTCCTCAAAAGTTATTTTAATCAATTTTTGTGAAAGTAGCACAAATTTTTCATCATCATTTATTTGGACAGCGAGGTTAAGATACTTCTTGGCATCGTTAAACTTAGTTAATTTTAGAAAGATTTCACCCAAATGATAAGCTATTTCAGAGTGTGTAATCTCGTTTTCGAGCACTTTTCGCATTGCTGAGAATGCTTTATCATACTCCTGTTGTTGAAAATATAGCCACGCTAAACTGTCCCAAATCATCATATTTTCAGGCTCACTTGCGAGTGCTTTTAAAATCATTTTTTCTGCCTTGGGGTACATTTCAGAAATCTGATAATCGGCAATGAAATAACCGAAAGTATTCAAAATAGCTGGATTTTCAGGATACAGCTGTTCAGCTATTTTTAAATTTTTTATTATTTGTCCTATATTGCCAGTTTTTTCATTGATGTATGCGTCAAAAATAAAAATATCTGGAGCTGGTTCATTGTTTGTGTTAATTTCTCTTTGGATGTATATACTTGCCATTGAATCATTTTTGGCATAATAGTAGAAATAGGCAATAATGGTGTTTGTCGTTGGATCTTTTATTTCGCGTGCATCATATGCTTTTTTGGCACTTTCTACATCATTGTTTATGAGGTAGATATCTCCCAGTCTTTCATAAAACGGTTGATCCTTATCTTCTACTGCTATTCTATCTGCTACTATGAGAGCAGTAGGAATGTCAATTAAGTTTGTTGCGACCAAAAAAATGATTTTAAGGATAAGTGGTGATGTTATGTCTTGCTTTAAATATTGTTTGCCTAAACTAAGGAGAGTATGTTGAATTTCTGCGTCGAAATAACTAAGATCAAAAAGAAACGTAATCATCTCTTCCTTGAGATAAACATTGGTAGAATCTGCATCGTTTGCTAATTTTAAAAGTTCAATTGCTGAAGCGAGATCGTTTTGTTGGACGGCTGTTTCGTATAAAGAAAAATAATTGAGTGCTCGGTAATTCAGTGACTTAATTGTTTGTGGTTTTTGGGTATTGTTTTGTGAGCACCCCAAAATTATGCTAATCAACAAGATGGTAAAAATTCGCATACTTTAGAAAGTCATATTGTAGAGTAAAGTCAGCGTTCTATCACTACCAGAAGCATTGACTTTATTGTTATGTAAAATATCAAAAAATGATATTTTCAAAACAAGGTAATCAGTAAAATGGATATTGAGCGATGAATTCAAATAACCATTTCCTTCAATTTCAACTTCTTGATAGTAATTGTTTTCAATTTGCTCTAAAAAAAACTCCTCATTATCGTTCCACGCGAAGTCATATTCGCAAGTTAAAACCAAAATATTGCCCAAAGTTTTATCTATTCCCAAGAAAACATTTAAATCTTTATCATCACTTTCGAGTGTTTTATTAACTCCTAAGTGGGTACCTATATTTCCCAAAAGCGACCAATTTTTACTCGCGACCAGATAGATGCCTTTAGATTTAATATCGTATCGTTTTATTTTTTGAGTCCCAGAAGTTATATTGCCACTTAGTTGTTTTACAGAATCGACTTCAGCAATGTAATTTCCATGCCCTTGGGAATCATAACCAATCGCTATGGCTGGGTATGTGAAAGATTCATCCATTAAGCGTAATTTCGCATTGAATTCCACCCGCTCGTGCCAAATAGGATTTTTATTGCCAACGATTTGTTCCGCACCGTAGTTTACGCCAAACATAAAACGTGGGAATAAACCAACTTTTGCACCGATGATTAGTCCGTTATTTTTGTATATTTTTGCTGAAATTTCCGATTCTCCTTTCTGTAGAATCCCAGCAGTTGGAGAGTCTATTAAGCGACTTAATTCGTAAGAATGTAGCATTAAGCTTATCCCCACAATTACGATAAAAATAAAAAATTTCTTCATTTTTCCTCCCAGAATATTGCATTTTAAAAACGTGATTACACTCAATTTTGGCAACTATTTCGTCAAGATTTTATTTTAATTTTAATGAATTTGAAATAATTTCTAACTCAATTAATGATTGCAATTTGTAGCCTTCGGGAAAATAAACTGAGTTATCAATAAGGTATGCGGTTTGGCTTTTTTCGTCGTAAAATGCGAAACTTTGGAATGCTCCCCCGACAGCATATTTAAGATTTTGCCATCTGCCAGAAAGTTTCCAACCGCTAAACTTAGCGGTGTTATATTTTTCTAATTTTATCTCTTTTTCTTTGAAAAAATCTTCATCGTAATATCTCCAGCTAATTTCAGCACGCTTTATTTTTAGCCACTCTCGACCGAATGTTGCTTTGTCAATTTTTTCTGAATAAACACTAAAATAGCGGTCAGATTTATTTCTTAATCTAGCTAAAAATGAGGTGAAGTTTTTGTCTGATTTATAGCGAATGTAGTTTTTGGGAATTTCGGCTGACCAAGATAAATTTTTGAAAGAAGATGTCGAATAAAGAGGTGTTTTGTAAATTTGATGTTTGATGCGCTGCTTTAATTTGTTGCTCATCAATTCAAAAATGTTGTTTGCCATGGTTAAATTTAGCGTGAGTAAGTTTCGCTCGTTATCACCAATCAAAAAAAGGACAAATTGGTCATTTGCCCACAAATTATCTTTTGGATAAATAGCTACAGAGTTTTGCTTGATTTCGGGTTCAATTTGTTTGCCGAGGTGTTTTTTTACATATTCCGAAATTTGGTTGTTAGATTGCCAATCACAAAAAAATATGAGATTGTTAAATTTATAGAATTGTTCAATATCTTCGGCGCGTTTTAATTCAAAATAATTTTCGTTTTCAGTTGTAAAATGGAAGCGTTCTAAGCTTTCCCTTAATGGTTTTTGGGCATATTTCCAAATGTCATCATCGGCAAAAACATAAACGGTTTGTTTGTGTCCCCAAGACATTGGTTTATGCAGGTCAGTGTGTTTTGATGCTGATTTTATTTCCTTCGAGCATCCAAAAATAAATAGTAAAATGGGTAAAAGATATTTCATTTTTGTTTGATGATAAAATAATTCAAACCAGACAAAATAGTGATTATTGCAACAATCCAGAAGAACGCTTGAATACCAAAATTGATTGAGTTTTCAATATTTTCAGGGAATGAGATATAGTTTTTTGCTGTTGTAAATAAGAGACAAAAAATAATACCAGTAAGCTGAAGAATTGTTTTCAGTTTACCCCAAATGTTTGCTGCGATAAAAATGTTTTTGTTTGCGTAATAGCTTCGTAAAATTGTGATGATAATTTCACGAAAAATGATAATAATGACGATACTGATGTGAATATAATCCAACTTTAGTGAAAGGACAAATAGGGCTGAAATTATCAATAATTTATCGGCAAGTGGGTCCATTATTTTTCCAAAATTTGAAATTACTTTAAATTTTCGGGCGAGCAAACCATCAAAATAATCGGTAATGCTAGCGATAATGAAAACAGCTGCAGCCCAATAAAATTGGTAATTTACAATGATTAACCAAATAAAAACGGGTACGAGTAGAACACGAAAAATAGTTAGAATATTAGGTGCGTGTTTTTTCATAATGTTTTCCGTAAAGTAATGCGTGAAATTAAAATAATCAATAAAAGAGTGCCAAACTCAATGCCAAATTTATACATGGCAATTTCAAATTTTAAAAGCCCGGAATGATTTACTGCAAAATAGCCACCAAAAATTAGTATAAACGGCACTAATAGTAGCCACAATGAGGTTAGCCAAAATTTTTTTTCGCGGCTTTTTCGCGAGCCACCAAGAGCGCGTTTTATTTTCCATTTTTCCTGGGAAATAATGGAAAAATGAAATCTTACGAAGATGGCCAAAAAGAAGAAAGTAGTAATGATAAATGCATTTAGAAGGTAATAGATCTTAGTGAGAAGAGTCAATTTTGTTTGTGTATTCTTCCAAAAATCATGATCGTAAATTAGAATAATATCTTCTTGATTTTCAAGAATTATTTTCTCTAGTTTTGCTTTTTGCAGTACTCCAAAATGAGTGATATTAAACTTTATTTTCATTATGTTAGGCAAAGTTAAATTTGATAAAATTTCTTCAATCCCGACCAATCCATAAGTGTGGCACAAATTTTGTGAAATGGTTGAATCTGCCTGAATAATAGCACTTTTGATAAAGTTTAGGGTGTCAATTTTGGTTTTTAGAGAAGTAAAAGTATTGTCGTTGCTTGAGATTAAAATCATCGGAATTTTGGATAACTCGGTTTGACAATGTTCTCGTTGCCAATCGTAGCCGAGATGTGCAAGATTCCAAATAATCAAGATGATTAAAATTATGAATATCTGTAAAAAAACACCTCTTTTCATATCTTCCTCTATTTTTTTATTGAGACGATTATTGCATTTGAGAGAACTTTTTTTTGAGTAATTTTTAGGTCAATCTTTTTTGTGATTTTTTCTAATTCAAGCAGTCTACTTTTTGGGTAAAGCAAAAAAGCTGTGCCACTATTTTTAAGATTTCTTTCAATCGAAAAGAGAACATCGTTCATATTGCACAAAATTTCATGACGTGCTAAAGCTCGTATTTCTGAAGGGCTTACCCTGCCTTCATCTTTTTTAAAATAAGGTGGGTTTGAAATAATGATATCAAATTTTTCTGATTGAAAATGACGTAAATCTGCTTCTCTAAACTTGATTATTGCATTTGTTATTTGCGCATTTTTCAGGGAGAGTTCCACGAGTTTTGGTTGAATGTCTATTCCATAAATTTTCCAATTTGGGCGATAGTGTGAAAGCATAATGGAGACAATGCCATTGCCACTTCCGAGTTCTAAAATACGAAGTTTTTCGCGAGGCGTATTTTCCAAAACAAAATCTACCAAATTGGCAGAATCTGAGGTGACGGAGTGTCCACCTTGAAATTGGAAGATGGTTTTTCCAAAGGGGAGTTTTACGGCAGCCAGCATAAATTATTTTGTGTGACCAAATCCGCCATCAC
This sequence comes from uncultured Candidatus Cloacimonadota bacterium, assembly GCA_964638205.1. Lineage (GTDB taxonomy): Bacteria > Cloacimonadota > Cloacimonadia > Cloacimonadales > TCS61 > TCS61. Next base: position 6,120 of record CAZWYK010000001.1, read on the forward strand.
CACGTCTAGTTTCATCGAGTTGTTTATGAAGTTCAAATTCGATGGTTTCATGCTTAGAAATTACCATTTGGGCGATACGCATTGTAGGTTTGATAGTGAAATTAGTTTTGCCAAAATTAAAGAGAATTACTTTAATTTCACCACGATAATCAGCATCAATAGTGCCAGGTGAGTTTAAAATTCCAATTTGATTTTTGACGGCCAATCCGCTTCTCGGTCGAATTTGAGCTTCGTAACCAATTGGCAAACTAATCGCTATCCCAGTAGGAACGAGTGTAATAGAATTTGGTTTTAGTATGATATTTTCGTCATTAGCAGAATATAAATCGTAACCTGCAGCATGTTCCGTCATCTTTTGTGGAACGAGTGCGTTTTTGGTTATTTTTTGAATTTTAATTTTCATATTTTAGAATTTTCTAGTTAAGATAAAATCGCAAAGCATTTTCATCATTTTTGCATTTTCACCGAAAGGTTTGAGTAATGTTTTTGCTTCAGTAATCAATTTTTCAGCCATTATTTTCGATTTTTCTAAACCATAAATAGATGGGAAAGTTGCTTTTTTCGATTTTTCATCTTTGCCGATACTTTTTCCGACGGTAGTTTTGTTTCCTTCAACGTCAAGAATATCATCAACTATTTGAAATGCAAGCCCAATTTTTTCGCCAAATTTCTCTAAACGTGCCGTTTCTTCTTTCGAAGCTTTTGCCAAATAACAACCAAATCTAATTGGTAAATTTATCATGCGTGCAGTTTTGTTTTGGTGAATGTAATGCAGTGTTTTTTTTGTAATATTTTTCCCTTCACTTTCGATGTCTACCATTTGACCGCCGATTAAACCTTTGTTTCCAGACTCTTCTGCTAATTCTTGTATCATTTTGAATTTTAAACGGTAATCGATGTCAGCCTTTGCAAGTGCGTTGAAAGCATAAACTAAAAGTGCATCACCCGCAAGAAGTGCGATATCAGAGCCATATTCTACATGACACGCTTTTTTACCGCGTCGATAATCGTCGTTATCAATTTCTGGTAAATCGTCATGAACCAAAGTATAGGTGTGTAGCATCTCCAAAACGCCAGCCACATAAAATGTTTTTTCAATATCTTGTTTGAATAATTTGTAGGTTTGCACCATCAAGTATGGTCGAATGCGCTTGCCACCAGCAAAAAGGGTGTGTCGCAAAGCTTTATGAATTAATTTTGGATATTCATCTTTTCGTGGTAAAAAGCGGTCTATTTCAATATTTATCAGCTCTTTTGTTTCTCTTAAATTTTTTTTTAATATTTTTGTCTCACTCATTTCATGCTTCCTTTTGCTGAAGTTTATCATTCAGGATTTCAATTTTAGTTTCCACTTTTTCTAATTTTTCACTACAATATTTTGCTAACCGTGAACCTTCCTCGAAAAGTTTCACAATTGCATCCAACTCATCAACACCATTTTCAAGGGTTTTGACTATTTCTTCTAATTTTTGCAGAGATTGTTCAAAATTTAAATTTTTCATAGTTTATCCATTTATTTTGAAAGAACAATATCATCTTCAAGTTTGTTTAAATATTTATAAGGATTTCGATATTTATTGTACCGAAGCACTTCGTAGTGTAAATGTGCACCAGTAGACCTGCCCGTGTTTCCCATCTCTGCGATGATTTGCCCTCTTTTGACCTCATCGCCTTTTTTAACAAGCACTTTGTGAAGATGAGCATAATTTGTTTGATAGCCAAATTGGTGGTCGAGTGCAACGTATTTTCCAAAAAGTTTTTGACGGCCAGTTTGTTTCACCACGCCATCAGCAGTTGCGTAAATTGGTGTTCCTGCTTTGTTGCCAAAATCAAGTCCATTGTGAAAGGATCGTTTTTTTGTGATGGGATGAGTTCGCCAGCCAAATCCATCTGAAATTCGACCGTAAGTAGGATAAATAGAAGGAGTGTTTAAATAAAGTAGTTTTTTTAAATCAGCCTGTGTGAGCAACTTTTGGTGCGTTTCGAGGTCAAAATCAGTGCGACTATTTAGCTGAATAATTTTATTGAGGGTGAAATTATAGTTTGTACTTAAGTTTTCATCTAGTGCGTGAAAGGTAGTGTCTATCACAGGTATTCCACCGCTTCCCATTTGGCGAATTTCTTCATTTATAATGTCAAAATTTTTGTCAGAACGAATTTTATTTTCCCATTTTTCCATTAATTGTATTTTTAGCGTAATGGAATCAACTTGAGTGGAAAGATATGCTAATTTATGGCGCAGTTGTTTATTTTCTAAAATTAAATTTTTGGCAGTAGAAATTTTATGTTGATTTTTTGTAATGTAAAAAAGAGAACCTAAAAATAGCACAAAAATGGCAATAAACATTGTTAACAAGACGATTCCAAAACTTTGCGGAATGCTTACATGAACAGGCCTTGCTGATTTTGTAGTCGATAATGCAATGTGCCACCTTTTTGAAACAGCCATACTCCCCCACTAAAAATTTATTTCTTTCCAAATGGAAATAAGTGAGTTTTGTGTCAAGAAATTTAATTCTAGATAAAATAAAAACTTGACTTAAAATCCTGATACTTGATTCCCATCTTCGAAAGAAATAACTTAAAAGAGGTAAAAATGATTCGTAATTTTAATGAGCTTTTAAAAAAAGCAAAAAAGATGAAAAATAAAACTGTCGTCATTACGGCAGCACAAACAACATCTGCTTTAGATGCTGCAGTTTTGGCAAAAACCGAAAATATCGCCAATAGTTTATTGGTGGGCGATAAAGTTTTTATCGAAAATTATTTGAGTAAAAATGTGCCCGAAATCAAGGACGATTTTGAGATTATTGATACTGGCAACGATTTGGAGATAGCTGCCCAAAAATCTGTGAAAGCAGTCAGAGATGGCAGGGCAGATATTATTTTAAAAGGAAAATGTTCAACAGCAACACTATTGAAGGCAGTTTTAGATAAAGAAATCGGTTTGCGAAGCGACGAGAAATTAAGTGATGTGCTCATTTATGAACATCCCCAAAAACTGATTTTAATGAGTGATGGAGGAATAAATTTATATCCCAATGTGGAAGATAAAATTTCGATTATAAAAAATGCTGTAAAAGTTGCTCATTCACTAGAAATTCCAAACCCAAAAGTTGCACTTTTGGCTGCGGTAGAAGTGGTAAATCCAAAAATGCCAGCAACCATGGATGCTCAAATTATTACAGAAAAATTAGCAGAGTTTCCAAATTGTGTTGTTTTTGGTCCGCTGGCTTTCGATGTTGCAATTGATGAAGAATCCGCAAAAGTTAAAAATATAAAATCTGAAGTTGCTGGAAATGCAGATGTATTAGTGGTTCCCAATATCGAATCTGGGAATATTTTTGGGAAATCATTAACTTATTATTGCAAATATCGTGTTGCACATGTGGTTATGGGTGCCAAAGTTCCTATCTTGATTGCATCTCGTGCAGATACCGCCGAAACGAAATTTCTATCAATGGTGCTTGGTGTGGTGAGTGCTTAAATGTAAAATAACATCACAATGATGTAGAAAAAAATTCGGAAAGAGAAAACGATTAAGACGAATTTACCAAAAGTTATTTTGAAAATTCCGGCGGCAATTGTAATTGGATCACCAAGAAATGGTGTCCACGCTAAATATAAACTGTAAGTTCCATATCTTTTAACATATCGAATGGCTTTTTCACCGTTTTTTGATTGTTGTAATTTAGGGAGGAGTGGATTACCAATGATTCTACCTAAATAATAATTAAAAACACAACCTAGACAATTGCCAGTTGAAGATGAAATTACTGCAGAAATTGGTTCCATTCCAGCTGACAATGCTACAAATAAAATGGCTACAGAGCTTGCGGGAAAAATAGTAGCACAAATAAATGAACTAATTAAAAGTGCAACGAAACCATAATTGATAATGAATTCCGACATCCAAAGAGTAATTTCAGGAATCATATTATTTGTTCTTTTTTTATCTCGTGTTCTGTTGATTTTAGCATAATTATTTCAATGTTAAAGTTTTCTAATATTTGAGCTAAATTAGTCAAAACAGGATTTTCTGTATAGAAATGTCCAGCGTCAATCAGGGGAATTGGGCTATCTAAAATTGTGTGGTAGGTAAAATCTGAGGAGACGAAGACATCTGCTTTCCCAATGATTTTTGGAATTAAATTTGAACCGCTTCCTCCGCAAACAGCTACTTTTTTTATTAATTTATCTTTGTTTTTATTACCAAGCCACAATTTGACAAACGGACATTCAAGTTTTGTTTTAACAAATTTTGCAAAGTCATTAAGTTTTTGCGGAGTTTTTAATTCACCAATTAATCCTAACCCAAGATTTTCATCATCTCGTTGGAAGTATTTGGTAATTTCAGTGGTTATCCCAGTTTCCTGTAAGATTATTTTTGGGTTTTGTAAGCCGATTTTTTTGGCGAGAGCATCATTAACACCATTCTGGATAACATCGAGATTTGTGTGTGCACAATAGACCGAAATGTTGTTTTTTATTAGCTTCAAATAAAGTGGGTTTGTGATTTTTTTTATTGGTCTAAATATAAAGGGATGGTGTGAAATTATCAGATTTATTTTTTCTTTAATTGCTTTATTGATAGCATTTTCAGTAACATCAAGTGTGAGCAATATTTTTTGTACTTTTGTTTCGGCATCACCGATTTGGAAACCAACATTATCCCATTTGAAAGCCAATTTTGGATTGGCAAAATCGTTTAAAAACGTAACGATATCTTTTACTTTTATAGTCATATTTTCTCCGTTATCTCTGCGTAGGAAAATCCCCTTCGGTAGAGGTAGTTAAGGATTTTTTCGCGTCTTGTTTTATCTGGAAATCTGGCGTATTTTTGTTTTGCTTTTTCGATATTTTGTTGGATAATTTCAGCTTGTTTTTGCAAAGTCAATTTTTCTGCTAAAATTTGATTTATAATGTTTTCAGGGATTTTTTTTTGGAATAATTTTTGTGAAATTTCACGCTTACTTTTACCTTTTCGTAATAATTCATCAATGTACATTTCGGTAAATCTTTCATCATCGAGGTATTTGAGAAAAGTCCCTTTTTTGATAAATCTTGATTGGATATCTTTTCGTAAAAAAAGTTTAGTCGAAAGAAAAATTTTGCATTCACCGCTTGATCTTTCCCGATACGATAAAAAATCTAAAAATTTGCTCCACGCCAATTTCTTAATTTCAGTAAGTAATTTTTCACTAATTTCAATAGAAATTTCATCGTGAAAATTCCCTAAAATAGTTTGGAGGATTTTGTTAGACAAAATCCCCCAATTTTCATTATCGCAAGAAATTATCAAGATAGTTTTACTCTTTTGCCGAGTTGTTATCTTCATTTTTATCAGCTTTAATTAATCCCAAAATTTCTTTAACTTGTATCTCTACTTTGTTCAAAATATCTTCATTTTCAGTTAAAAATATTTTTACTTTTTCGGAACCTTGTCCGATTTTTGTGTCGTTGTAAGAGAACCAAGAACCGCTTTTTTTGATGATATTGTTTTCGACAGCAATGTCAATTAAAATGTCAAAATGGGAAATTCCAATTCCAAAGACAATGGGGAATTCAACAATTTTGAAAGGTGGTGCAAATTTATTTTTGACAATTTTAACTTTAGTTTTGTTACCAACAATTTCAGTTGTGGAACCAACCAATTTGATTGAGCCGATTCGACGTACCTCCATTCTGAGTGAAGAATAGAATTTTAGAGCTACACCGCCAGTTGTAGTTTCGGGGCTTACATACGCTGGTACGCCAATTTTCATACGAGTTTGATTAATGAAAATGACGGCAGTGTTTGTTTTGCTGATAATTCCAGTGAGTTTTCGTAAAGCTTGCGACATTAAACGGGCTTGTAATCCAACGTGTGTATCACCCATGTTGCCATCAATTTCGGCACGTGGAACGAGAGCCGCAACGGAATCTAGAACGATTAAGTCAATAGCATTACTACGAACAAGAGTTTCAACAATTTCTAAGGCTTGTTCACCGCCATCTGGTTGAGAGAGTAATAAATTTTCTGTATCAACGCCAATTTTTTCAGCATAAACTGGATCGAGAGCGTGTTCCACATCAATGAATGCAACCACTCCTCCTTGTTTTTGTGCTTCTGCCACGCAATGTAACGATAGGGTGGTCTTTCCTGATGCTTCCGGTCCATAAATTTCAGTTACCCTACCTTTTGGAATACCACCAATTCCGAGAGCTGCATCCAAGTTAATAGCACCAGTTGGGATTGCCTCTACTTTGATTTTTGGCTTATCTCCCATTCGCATAATTGTGCCAATTCCAAATTGTTTATCAAGTTGATTTAACGCCGTTTTTAATGCTGAATCCTTGTTTTTAGTAACCATACTAACTCCTTTTTAATATAAAATTTAACAAAATTTAAATATAAAAATTTAATTTATGCAGTTAAGATTTGTGAGACGAGTTTTTTGGCAATATTTTTTTATAATTTTATGGAAATTTTTATTATCTTTTGTAACCAATTTTGCGTAAAAAGTTTTTTCTTGCAGTAATATCGGTGTCTAACTCGATTCCTTTGGGTGAGTCACCATCGATTATACCTAAAACACCTTTACCTTGTTCCGATTTTGCCACAATAACTTGCACGGGATTTGCGGTTGCACAATAGATGTTTGCTACTTCGCGACAATTTTTTATTGCAGGTAAAACATTAATCGGGAAAGCATTTCGCAAAATAATTAGGAAAGTGTGTCCCGCACCAATGCGTCGCTGATTTTCGACAGCAATTTCCATTAATTTTGTGTCAGTTCCTTCTTTACGTACCAAACATGGTCCCGATGCTTCATTAAATGCAAGTCCAAATTTAATATCGGGAACAGAATTCACCAAAATTTCGTACAAATCTTCAACTGTTTTGATAAAATGTGACATTCCAAAAATGATGTTACAGTCTTCGGGGATTTCCATTTTTTCAACAATAATTTCCATACTAATACTCCATTTTAAGTTGTAAATTGGTTCACGGTTAATTTTCTGAAATTATAAAAAAAAGACCGAATGTTCGGTCTTTTTTTAAATTAAACTACTTTTTTTACTTTATTTGCTTTCAGGCAAGAACTACAAATTTTAATCTTCTTAACTTTACCTTCAATCTCGGCTCTCATACTATGAAGATTTGGATAAAATTTTCTTTTTGTAGCATTCATTGCGTGACTTCTATGATTGCCAACTTGAGCACCTTTTCCACATACATCACAAACTTTAGACATCTCTACACCTTCCTCTTATTTCACTACTTTCAAATAGTGTTATCCACAAAAAAAAAAGATGTTTATATGGCAAGTACTTTTTATTTGAAGAAATTAATTTACAAAAATATTGCAGATATTTTTTGTCTCAGTTGTCAAAATAAGAAAAGGTAAAATTGATGAAAAAAAGTAAATTCAAAGCCATACTTAAAGCTGAAAATAAAAAAGTATTCAACTATCTGTTGAAAATTTTGCGACACCGTGAAGACGCAGAAGATGTTCTACAGGAGACCTTCATCGCTTTTTATCATAAGATGGAAAATGTTGACGCAAAATCATATCGCTCTTATCTGTTTACCACAGCATATCACAAGGGTTTAAATGTAATAAAAGTACGGAAAAAGAGAGAAAAGACAGCAGAGTTAGATTATGTGGCAGAAGAAATAATAGAAGATAATTCATCAAAAAATGTGATGATAAAGAAATGTTTGCAACAACTTTCGCCGACAGAAGCGTTTATTATTGAATTGCAATTTTACCAAAAAATGAATTATAAAGAAATTGCAAAAATGCTAGAGTGTAATGTTTCTGCTGTAGATAGCCGTTTAGTAAGAGCAAAAAAAAAATTAAAAAAAAATATTTTGCAGTATAAAAAGGAAAATGATGTCTAAAAAAGCGAGGGAAAAATGAAAGAATTTGAGAAAAAAACAGTGGAATTTGTAGATGAGTTTTTGGCTGAATACAAAAACGAAGAGGTTTTTGAATTTCTTAATCAGCGTATTTTGGCAGAACTGAAAGAAGAGACAGGAATCAGTACGAGTTACAAACCATTCCGTAATTTTTTTGATTTTGCTATTGCGGCATCAATTATTTTTTCTTTTATTTTCGGTATCTTTTTAAGTAACCTGACCTTAACTCAAAATAAAGACAATATTCAAATTGGGGAAGAGAGTCTTTATAGCTATTTTGCGGAGGAGAAATAATGTCTAAAAAAGCACTATTTATATTACTAATAATATCGTTATCTTTTAATATTGCCGTTCTTTTTTCTATTGCAAGATTCCATTTTGTTGCATCAAAAATGAATTGTGGCACGATGGAAGGGTGTGATCCCGTTCATCAAACAGTGTTGGAAAAAGTGCATCCGCTTAGAAAAGAATTTCATGAAAACAGGAAAAATTTTATGCAAATGGTAATCAATCCAGAAATTTCTGACGAAGAACTTTTTCATAAATTAGATACAATGCTAAATAGCCAAATCGAAATGGAACGTGAACTCGGTAAAAATATCATCGAGATGAGAAAAAAAATGTCATCAAGTGCATTACGAAAATTTCTAAAAATGAGAAAAAACAGAGAAATGAGGATGAAAAAATGAGCAAACTATATTTTGTGCTGATGCTGTTAGTTATGATGTTAGGGAGTAGTTGTGCGACGCGAACTATTTATATTCAGCAAGCTCCACCGGTAAAAAGGACAGAAATAAAAACCAAAAAACCTAGGTATGATGCGATTTGGATTTCAGGGCACTGGAAATGGAGTAAACGCAAACAAAAATATGTGTGGAGGACAGGTCGATGGGAACGAAAAAAGAAAAATTATGTTTGGAAAGAAGGGCATTGGAAGAAAAATATTGGTGGCTGGGTGTGGATTTCTGGGCACTGGAAATAAGTTTCAATAAAACAAAAGGGAGGAAATGATGAAAAAAATCATTTTAACAGTAGTAGTAGCAATGTTGTCAATTGCAGTGCTTTCGGCTTTTGGTGCCGATTGTGGGAAAGGTAAAATGGGTGGCTTCCAACACGGACAAATGGAAGGCTGTCATAAAGGTGTAGTTGGGCATCCACGCATGCAAAAAGGTGGAAGTTTTGGAATGATGGATTGCGAAGAGGGTGAAGGAATGATGCAGATGATGGCGGAAGTTTTGGAACTTACTGATGAGCAAGTCGTGCAAGGCAAAAAACTTCAGGCTGAAGTTGAAAAAAGTAACATTCAAATTCATGCTGACATCAAAATTTTGCAAATCGAAAAACGGGATGCGATTATGAATCACAACTTCAAACAGGTTAAAGAAATTAATGCTAATATTATGGCGAAAAAACTTGAAGTGATGAATAGTCGTGTTAATGTACGTATGGAAATGTGGAAAAACTTAACATCGGCACAAAAATCAAAAGCAAAAGATTTTATGAAAAATCATAAACCCGGTTTTGGCGGAAAAGGGCACCACAAAAAATAGGTAATTAGTTAAATTAGAAAAGCCCCGAATTTTCGGGGCTTTTTGTTATTTCAGTAACTTTTTAATCTCTTTTAGTTCAGCTAAAATCTTTTTTTTAATTTTAGATTTATCAATGCTAAAATCAAGTTCTATCTGATTCTCTTTTTTGTTTTTTAATTTCTTGCGAGCACCGTTAATGGTATATTTTTGTTCGTGCAATAAATATTGAATTTTTTTTATCAGTTCAATATCATCTTGTGTGTAGCGACGATTTCTGCCATCATTTTTTCGGGGATGCAATTGCGAAAATTCACTTTCCCAAAATCGCAAAGTGTGTGCCTTTAAGTTGAGTAAATTACACACTTCACCGATAGTATAATAATATTTTTTTTTCATTTTCTCCACCTAAAAATTACAAGATAAAATCCTATAATCAGACAGAGGAACGGAAATAAAAGCGGAAATTTTGTAAAGAAAGTTTTGCCATCGTGAATGAATAGATTTTTGGAAAGAGTAGTAATGTCATACAATTTACTTTTTTGCAAAATTTCACCTTTTGGCGAAATCACTAATGAAAATCCAGTGTTGGCGGCACGATAAATTTGTGTTCTTGTTTCTACCGCTCGGATTTTTGTCATCATGGCGTGTTGGAAAGTGCCAACTGATTTTTTGAACCACGCATCATTAGTAAGGTTAACGATAAAATCAGCATTGCTTTGGGCGATTTTATTTGTCAAAGAAGGCATCGCAATTTCGAAGCAAATGAGTGGTGCAAATTTATATTTTTCTAATTCATAAAACTCTATGTTGTCACCGTATTCAAAATTTGCTTGCCCGAATTGTACTTTCCATAAAACTGGAAATGTTTTTAAGAATGGAGTCCTTTCTCCGAATGGCACTAAAATATTTTTATGGTAAATTTTGGAAAAATTCCCTTTTTGGTCAATTTTAGTGGCAGCATTATAAAATTTATAGCGATTTGGAAAGGGTGGTTGAGCTATTTTGTAATCAGGAAATCCAGTAAAAATTTGGACACTATTTTTTTTTGCAATGTTAGTTGTGAAATTTTTCAGTTTTCGATCTCTTCGCAAATATCCAGGCAATGCCGATTCTGGCCAAATTAACATACTTGGGTTTGTTCTCATTGCTTTTTTAGAAAGTGTTTGCAGTCGTGAAAAGATGGAATCTTCAAAGTTTTTTTCCCACTTTAAATCTTGTTTTATGCTTGGTTGAATGATGGCGATATTGGTGTCTGTCTTTGTTAAATTAATCAAATTAAATTGCAAGATTCCGCTCAAAATCCAAACTGAAAAAATAATAATTCCCAAAAATCTAAAATGGCGTTTTTTCCAATTAAAAATAAAAATATTGGTTAAAATTGTGCCAATAGAAAGGATGTAAATTCCGCCAAATTCTGCGACTTGAATGAGTGGATTGTATTCGGCGAGAGCATAGCCAACGTTGAACCACGGAAAGCGAAATTCACCAAAATTCTGAATAAATTCAAACGAAACCCAAAAAGTCAATAAAACCCAAAATTTCAAAAAACCTGAAGTTTGCCAAAATTTATTTATCAGTAGAAAAAGAATAACAAAATAAGCACCAAAAAGCAGAAAAAGTCCATAATATCCGACGGTAGCGAGTGCGATCCAGTGTAGTGCGACTGCCGTATAAATAGAACTAAAAACAAGAGCAGAGATGATGGTTTTTCGTTTTGATAGATTTTCGTTGAACATTGAAAAAAGTGGTAGAAACGCAAAAAATATCAAAAAACCAAAATGCGGAAATCTGCTGAAAGAAAACAGAAAGGCTGCCAAAAATGATTTCCAATAATTTTTCATTTTTCTAACCTTGAAATAATTTTTGCGACCACGATTTCATGCTGGTTTGCCAAAACACAAAACGTATTTTTTATTTGAAAAAAGTGCCAAATTTTAGGTGAAATTAAAAACTTTTTTTCAATTGCTAAATTTTTGATAAAATATTTTCTTAACCCCAATTTGTGGTATCCAAAATATTCAGTTTGTCCAGCTGTTTTTGAAATGAATTGCCCCATTTTATTGAAACAAATTGTTTTATTTAAATTTTCATCAAAAAGAGCAATAAAATGTTTTGATACCGTAAGTTGCGTTACATCATTTAGGTAGAATTTTCCAAACGAGAAACTGTTTTTGATATCTATAAAATTGAAAATTGAAATCTCTTTTGTGTCATCATCAAAAATGAAAAAATTACCATTTTTAGAAAAATCAAATTTGGTTGGATTACTAAAATTTTCGAGTGAAAATGCGACGATAAATTTTCCATTTAAGTCAAATTTCTTTATTGTTTTTTGAACATTATCAAGTGCAAAAAAACTATCATCAAGCCCTAAACAAATGTCAGAAAGATTACTGAAATTATTTTGTCCAAACCCAAATCCACCGAGTGTGTTTTGTTTTTTCCCATTTTGAAAAATGTGGATATTGTTATCTTCTTTTGCCAAAATAATCTGCCGATAGGGGGAGTAAATACATTTTTCTGCTGTGAAATCACATTTGATAGTTTCGATAATTTGGAAATTATCTAGAATATGATTATCCGAAAAATTAGTGTAGCTACACGCCGAAATAGTTAGAAATAATAGTAATAAAATTTTCATAATCTATTCCTGTTTTGGTCTTAAATCTTTTAATTTTCCCTGAATAGTAACACGATTTTGCCAAATATTATATTCGAGCGAATAGGCAATGTCTACGTGCATTCCTTTTTCCAAAAACGGCAGATAATTACCTAAATTAAAGCCGATTAAATCAAGGAAACAACCATCTTTCACGACACGTAATTTCAGGTGATTTTGTCCGACATTGTAGGGAGTTCCTGCAATTTGAGCACCTAATGTGTAAAAAGTTGGGCGCATATTAGCCGGTCCAAAGGGTGCAAACTTATTTAGCCATTCCATCAAGTTTTCATTAATCTCGTATATCTCTAATTTTGTGTCGATTTGAAGTGCTGGCGTTAGTTGTTCTGCAATAATATTTTCTCGCACAAAATTGCTCAATTTATTTTCAATGAGATCAATATACTCAACAAGAACCGAAAGTCCAGCGGCGTATTTGTGACCACCAAATGTTTCCAAGTATTCTTCGACAGATGAGAGGGCATCAAAAAGGTTAAATTCTGGAATGCTTCTACCAGATCCACTCCCCACTCCGTCTTTGAATGAAATCATAATGGTGGGGCGATAGTATTTTTCGGCAATTTTAGATGCAACAATTCCAATTACACCAGGATGCCAGCCACTCGAAGAGACCACGATAATTGCTGTTTCATCGATGTTTTTGTATTTTTTTTCGATAATATCGCAGGCTTCTTCGAAAGTTTTTTTGTCGATTTGTTGTCGCAAAGAATTTTCGCGTTCGATGATTTGTGAAAGTTCTTCACTTTGTGCTTTATCATTTGAAATCATCAATTCTACCGCACGCATTGCACTGCCCATCCTGCCAGCAGCATTTATTCGTGGTGCAACCCCAAAAACAATATCGCTAGAATTTAACGTTTTTTGGTAAAGCCCGGCTATTTTTATCAAGGTGGTAATTCCAATATTTTGTTTTTCCGCTAAACGCTCTAACCCAATTTTGGCAAAAATTCTATTTTCATCGGTCAATGGAACGATATCCGCAATCGTGCCAAGTGCGACTAAGTCTACATATTTAGCTATCATTTTGTCAGAATCGATTTTTAATTTTTGATAAATAGCAGTAAGCAATTTATATGCAACGCCCACTCCTGCCAAATATTCATACGGATATTTGCAGTCAGTCATTTTTGGGTTTATGATGGCGTAAGCGTTGGGTAATGCCTCTTTTGGGTTATGGTGGTCGGTTACGATGATGTCGATACCGGCAGCGTTTAGTTGGTCTATTTCGTCAAAAGCAGTAATTCCGCAATCGACACTAATAATCAGATCAAGATTTTGTTCAATCAAATAATTAACGCCATTCATTGAAAATCCGTAACCATCTAACATGCGATTTGGAATGTAGAAATCTACATTGGCATCAATTTTAGAAAGTCCCAAATACAATAGTGAAGTCGAAGTAGTGCCATCCACATCATAGTCGCCATAAATCATGATTTTTTCTTTATTTTGAATTGCCTTAATGATACGATTTACTGCTTTTTCCATATCCGTAAAGATAAAAGGATCGTGAACATTTTCTAAACTTGGATTGAAAAATTTCTTAATTTCCTCCGTGTTAACAATCTTTTTTCGAACGAGGATTTCAGCTATCATCTCAGGACATTTTATCTCTGCTACAATTTGCGTTTGCAACTGCAATTGTTCATCAGATAAAGCATCTGCCATTTTCCATCTTTTCTGCATATTTTTCTCACTATAAATTTTGTGTCAAAGAAGATATTAAGCCGGATTCTGTGAATTGCCTAAAAAGCAAAACAATGTCTATCTCTCTAAATTGGGCATTACTGCGTTCAAAAGAACCCTAAAAAAGACCAATTTTAGCTGCCTACCCGAAAGCAATAGAGTCGGACCAACTCGTGCTTTCCTATTTGGCATTGCACCGGATAAGGCTTTCCGAGCATTACGATTCACATCGTAACCTGGTGGTCTCTTACACCACCTTTTCACCTTTACCTCAAAGAGGAAGTCTGTTTCTGTGGAGCTATCTTTCCGTCGCCGAAACTTTCCATTAAAAAGTATCCTGTCCTATGGTGTCCGGACTTTCCTTCCAACTCAAAAAGAGCTGGGCAGACATTTTATCTTCTTTGACAACTATTATTCAAAATTTTTGTGTGTGATGATTCGTCCGCAATTTTCGCAGAAGAGGAGCTTGTTTCCTTCTTTAATTTCTAAAATAACCTGAGGGCGAAGTTTGTATCCACAACCACTACACACATTATTTTCATTGAAAACAACGGCTCTTCGATTTTTATTTTTCAATAAAACAGCATATCTTTTCACAACTTGAATTGGGATTTTTTTTGCCATTTCATTGCGAGCATTACGCAATTTTTCAATTTCAAGATTAACATCTTCAATCTCTTTTTTTAGACTTTTTTCATTCAAACGCAAATCATCATCTGCAAGGTGCAGTTTTTTTTCTGCTTTTGCAAGTTGATTTTGTAAATCTGCTTCCGCTTCCATGAGTTCCATAATATCATCATCAATTCCTGAGTTTTTGTTTTCTAGGTGAGTGATTTCACTGTTCAAAGCTTTATATTCTCTATTTGTTTTGATGTCAAGAAGTTGATCTTTATATTTGTTCATTTTACTCTTGTTGTTTTGAATGTCAACATCTTTCAATTTTTGATTACTTTTACATTCTGTAATTTTTTCTTTAGTTTCAGCAACCAATTCAGTCGCTTTTTTCTGATTATCTATCATTGAATTCAGTTTTTTGGGAAGTTCTTCGACGAGTTTATTTTTTTCGCCGATAACATCATCAATTTCTTGCATTTCAACTAAAGTTCTTAAATTTTCTTTCATCTAAAATTCTCCTTAAAAATAAAAAAGCATTCACCAAATTTGGTAAATGCTTTTAGAAAAACTAATTTTTCTCTCTATCTTTTTCAATAATTTCACAATATTCATTTTAACCTCGTTAAAGACATTATTTTTTTATTGATAATTTTGTCAACTTCATAATTCATTGTCGTGTTTATTTGCAAAATTGATTACAGTCTCAGCTATTTGCTTATTGCTTTTGGTTGATATTTTAAGTGGGAAAACTGTGTTTAGATCACGTTTCGAAAGCCCAAATTGATAAGTCTTGTCATAGTAATTTAAAATAATATCAATCGCTGTGAAAAAATCATTTTGTTCAATCGCACTAATTACTAATTTTGTATTTAATCCTCCCAGTTTACCTGAAATTTTAGTAACAGCATCTATCAAAAAACTGTGTTCAAAATTAGTATAGTTTTTAATTAAATTGTCAGTTCGCCGTTTCTTAGAAATCCTCAACTGGATCACATTTTTACTTCTCATTTGTTGGAAAATAGTGTCTGGGATTTTTAGACGACCAATCATTTTGCTCTCATCTTCTACCCAAATTCTTTTTTTTAAATCGAGTTGTTGGAAAGCGTGAAATAGTTTGTTTTCAAACTGTTGAATTGTTTTTTGCTTAATTTCACCAATCGCACCAAAAGCAGACCCTTTATGGTCTGCTAATTTTTCTAAATCGATAATTTGCTCACCTTGTTTTGCTAATTCGTATAGTATTTTTGTTTTGTCACTTCCAGTTTTTCCACCCAAAATAATAAAGGGGAATTTTTGTTCGAAAAATTGCGAAATGTGTTTGCGAAAAGATTTGTAACCACCATCTAATTTGAAAATGTTTTTGCCGACAGATTGGAATAGGTGTGTCATGCCGTCACTACGAAAGCCACCACGCCAACAGTAGACAGCAATATTTTTAGAATTAATTTTCGCTATTTGATTGAGAAAAAAATCAGTTTTTTGAGCAACAATTTCGAGAGCAGTAGCAAGCGCTGTATCACGACTTTCCTGTTTGTATTTTGTTCCGATAATCTTGTGCTCTGCGTCTGAAAAAATGGGCATATTTATCGCTCCAAAAATATGCCCATTTTCAAATTCAGAAGGACTGCGAACATCGATAATTGGCGTGTTTACGCTCAATTTCAGGAAATTGTCAACCTGCGTAGTTTTAATCAATTTTTGCTAATTCTTCTTCAACAAATTTTACTAATTTACATACATATTTTGATGAAAAATCAAACTTAATGCCAGCGGCTTCGTAAAGTTTATCGACAGGCACTTTATAGCCGAGTTCCAAAAAATTTTCGTAATTCGCCAAAGTTTCTTCTTTTCCAATTTTTTTGTAATTTTTGTAAATCGAAAGGGCGCCGAGTTGTGAAATTCCATATTCGATGTAGTAAAATGGAATTTCAAAAATATGTAGTTGAAACAGCCAAATGTTTTTTTCATATTCAGTAAAATTCGACCAATCTACGTCAGTGCTAAATCGTTTGAGTAACTTTATAAAATAGTCATCGCGTTCCGCAACAGTATGTTTTGGATTCAAATAAATCCAATGTTGGAAATTATCCACAATCATACACCATGGCAAGAAGCTGAGAGCTCCTTCCAGTTGGTCTCGCTTTGCTTTTTTGAAATCATTCTCATCACGATAATATTTGTTCCAATAATCCATTGAGATAAATTCCATTCCCATCGAAGCAAGCTCAGCAACTTCACTAGGTGTGTCTTGGTACCAGCCCAAATTAATATTTTTTGTCGCAAAAGTGTGCATCGCGTGCCCAGCTTCGTGAAGTAGCGTAACTACATCAGCGTGCAAACCGACTGCATTCATGAAGATGAATGGCGCACCTGTTTCCAGGAGCGGATAGTTATAACCACCAGGGGCTTTTCCTTTTCTGTTTTCCAAATCTAGTAGGTCGGAAGCTTTCATTCTACCTAGATTTTCACCGAATTTTGGTTTAATTTCGTGTAGGATTTCAATTCCCTTGTTGAGGAATTCATCAATAGTTTTGAATGGTTTTAATATTTTTCCGTCCAGGTCGATCGAAGTATCCCATGGTTTTACTGAATCTAAATTTAAAACTTTTTTACGTTTTTCGGTTAGTTTTTTCAAAAAGGGAATTACGTCTTTTTCGACTGCATCGTGAAACTTCATCACATCGCTGGGAGTATAAGAAAACCGACCCATCGATTGGTGTATATAGTCACGATAATTATCAAAACCAGCGTTTTTTGCCTGTTGAATTCGAAGTTCTTTCATCTCATCAAAGAGGGTGTTAAATTCAACTTTTTTTTCTGCCATTTTCCCCATTTTCAGTTTCCAAACTTCTTCTCGAACAGCCCTATCTCTATCTTTCATAAGCGGTGCCAACTGCGAAAGTGTCTTCTCTTCACCTTTGTAAATAACTGTTAATTTTGAAAAAAGTGCGCCGTATTTATT
The DNA here is from genome assembly GCA_964638205.1 of uncultured Candidatus Cloacimonadota bacterium. Lineage (GTDB taxonomy): Bacteria > Cloacimonadota > Cloacimonadia > Cloacimonadales > TCS61 > TCS61. The sequence continues at coordinate 23,498 of CAZWYK010000001.1, forward strand.
GGCCAATTCTCGTTCTTTTACTTGAAGTGGAATGTTTTCTTCACGGTAAAGCTCGATAGAGTTTGCAATGATTTTATTCAGATGAGCATATTTTTTTGAATCAAGTTTTTGGCGAAATGTGCTGTCGTAAAATTTTTTATCAAACTTGAAATAGTAGGGTTGGCATTTCGCAACTATATTTTTATAAAAATCGTTATACTGAGTTGCGTACTTTTCTTCGTTAGCAAAACGCGTCATTTTGATGTAGCGCTGCGCACTTTCTTCACCAGTAATGTTGCTTAACTCACTTACTTTTTCCAAAAACAAAATCAAATCATCGACCGAATTGATGAGTTCTGAGTCCAATTTTTTAAGTTCTTTTTCGACATTTTCCCAGTTAGTAATATCTAGATTTTCACTAAAAAATTTGCGAGGTAATTTAATTATCTTTTTGTAGATTTTGTCCATTTTAATCTCCTTTTTATTTTGACAAACCCAGATTGTGATACACTGATTTTTGGCAAGTATTTTATTCAGTTTAACCCTTTATTAGAAAAAAGTTAACATTTAACTTGTCAAAAAAAGGTGGTTTTATCTATTTCACAATTATTAAGTTTTTGGAGTAAAAGATGAATTTTCAGGATATAATTTTAACACTACAACACTTTTGGGCTAAAAATGGGTGCAATATTTTGCAACCTTACGACGAAAATATGGGAGCTGGCACTTTCCACCCGTCTACATTTTTTGGGGCTTTAGGAGAGAAATCAAGTTCAGTAGCTTATGCTCAACCTTGTCGTCGACCGAAAGACGGTAGGTACGGTGAAAACCCGAACAGGTTGCAACATTATTATCAATTTCAGGTCATCATTAAGCCATCGCCGGATGACATTCAAAACTTGTATTTGAAGAGTTTACAGGCGATTGGTGTTGAAACGTCAAAGCACGATATTCGTTTTGTGGAAGACGACTGGGAATCTCCCACTCTCGGCGCGTGGGGTCTTGGTTGGGAAGTGTGGTTAGACGGTATGGAAATCTCCCAATTTACTTATTTTCAACAGGTTGGTGGTGTGGCAGTTTCACCGGTTAGCGTGGAGCTTACTTACGGTTTAGAGCGATTAGCAATGTACATTCAAGATGTAGATGACTTCAAAGATTTGCAATGGAGTGATCACACAAAATACGGTGAAATTTTTCTGCAAAATGAGATTGAATTTTCGGAATTTAATTTCAAAAAAGCAAATGTAAGGTCACTATTTTCTGCTTTTGAAGATTATGAAAAACAGACAAAAATGCTTCTCCAAAATAAGTTGATTTTTCCAGCTTATGATTATTTATTAAAATGTTCTCATGCTTTTAATTTACTTGATGCACGCGGTGTTATTAGTGTGACAGAACGAGCGGCTTACATTGGTAGAATCCGAGCGATGGCAAAAGATTGCGCACTCTCTTATCTTGAAAAAATCAAATAAATGAAAGAAATTTTTGCAAGTGCGTTACCATACATAAAACGTAATCTACACAAAATATTTTTGGCGATTTTGCTTCTCATTATCGTCGATTTTATGCAGATTATTATTCCTAAAATAATCCAAAAGACAATCGATGGAATTGGGACTAATGGCTTCGTCAAAACTGACCTTTTGAAAGCAGGCGCGGTTATTCTGTTAATCACTATTTTTATGACGATAATCCGCTATTTTTGGCGAATTTTGCTCATTGGAACGGCGTGGATTATCGACCGAAATGTGCGACAAGATTATTATAATCATCTACTTACTTTGTCTTCAAATTTTTTCAATAAAATCAAAACGGGCGATTTGATGGCGTACGCTACGAATGATATGAATGCAGTGCGAATGCTGATTGGTTTTGGGTTTGTGATTGGCGTTGACATTGTTGTTTTGGCTATTGCATCGTTGATTTTTATGGTGAAAATCAATCTGCAACTTACCCTTCTTGCCGTTTTGCCAATGCCACTTTTGACAATCATTATCATTGTTTTTGGCAGAAAAATTCACCGTCGATTTGGTGAAGTGCAAAAAACATTTTCCGCACTTTCCGGTCAGGTTCAAGAGAGCATTTCCGGTATCCGCGTAGTGAAAGCATTTGCACAAGAAGATGCAGAATTAGACAAAATTTCTAATTCGGCTTATGATTATGTGAAGCAAAATTTGAGATTGGTCAAAATTGACGGAATGTTTCATCCTTCAATCAGCTTAATTATCGGTTTAAGTATGATAATGGTGATGGTTTTTGGCGGTGAAGCCACTCTTTTAGGTAAAATTACAATGGGAGAATTTATCGCATTTTTTCAGTATCTGGGAATGTTCATTTGGCCAATGATTGCGATTGGCTGGGTGGTTAATTTATATCAGCGCGGAACTGCTTCGTTAAAGCGATTGAACACTATTTTTAATGAAGTTCCTGAAATTATCGACGAAAAAACCGCTGATAATTCAATTAAAAAAATAAATGGAGAAATCAGTTTCCAAAATTTGAATTTTAGCTATCAAAAAGGCTCTGCTCAAATTTTTCAAAATGTATCTTTCAAAATAAATAAAGGGGAAACTTTGGCAATTATTGGCAGAACGGGTTGCGGAAAATCGACGCTTATTGACCTACTTTCACGCATATATAATCCCCCAAAAGATACAATTTTTATTGATGATAACGAAATTTACAACATTCCATTAAAAATTTTGCGCGACAGTATCGTCATGATTCCACAAGAAATCTTCCTATTTTCAGATACAATTACTGGCAACATAAATTTAGGGAAACCGAATGCATCTAAAGAAGAAATTATCTCAGCAAGTAAAAATGCCCAAGTTCACCAAGATATTTTGGGTTTTAGAAATGGCTACGATACACTCGTTGGCGAACGTGGTGTAACGCTTTCTGGTGGGCAAAAACAGCGAATTGCAATTGCACGTGCGCTTTTGACGAATCCACAAATTCTTATTTTAGACGATTCACTTTCTGCTGTTGATACAAAAACAGAAAAAAATATTTTGGATCACCTTATAGAAATGAGAAAAGATAAAACGACCATTATCATTGCACACCGAATTTCATCGTTACAACACGCAGATAAAATTCTTGTTTTAGATAAAAAGCAAATTATCGAAGAGGGGACTCACATAGAATTACTGAAACTTGGTGGACTTTACAAAGATTTATATGATAAACAACAGCTAGAAGAGAAGTTAAAGGATAAGTAAATGAGGGGAAATATTCACAGTTCAATCGAAGATAATATCAAGACAACATATGATAAAGTGTTGATAAAAAAACTGCTGAAATATTTGAAACCATACATGTTATATGTCATGGTTTCGTTTGTAATGCTTCTATTTATCGCGGCTACAGAGTTGGCGATGCCGGCAATTACCAAAATTGCAGTAGATGATTACATTACTGCAAACAACTCCCTCATTGAATTTGATGATGTGAAATCGCAATTATTATTTATCGAAAAATACAAAAAGATAAAATTTGAAAAATTTGAAAATCACTTAGTTTTTCCACACAAAAAGATAAATGTAATTTCGAAAATAGATTTAGATTTGCTGAAAAATAATGATAAATTGCATACAAAAATGGTTATTTTGGAGAACAATTCTGAAGCGTTAAACTTACTTCCAAATGTGATTATTTTGAATAAAAATAACATTGCTTTTTCTTCCCAAAAATTGGTAGAATTAAAGAAAAATGGAACATTATCTGGTACTCAACTCAAAAAAATACAAAGTCGTAATATTCACAAAATTAGGCTTTTGGGGTTAATTGTTTTGGGAATTGTTTTAGCTCAATTTGTTTTCTATTTTTTGCAAATTTACACGATAAATTTTGCATCGCAACATGCGATGTATGATTTACGCAAAGATCTTTTTGCACATATTTCCAAAATGCCACTTTCTTTTTTCGATAAAAACCCGGTCGGCAGATTAGTCACACGCATCACAAATGATGTTCGTACTCTCGATGAAATGTTTAGCAACGGTCTAATTCAGCTCATTCAAGAATTTGTAGTTTTGGGCGGAATTATTGTAATGATGTTAATTTTGGATTGGAAATTAGCGTTGGTTACTTTTTCCACTTTGCCAATTGTGATAATGTTATTCACTGTTTTTATGAAAAGAAGTCGCAAAATTTATCGTGAAGTTAGAAAAAAAGTTGCCAAAATAAATGCCGCTCTTTCGGAAGATATTTCTGGTGTGAAAATTATCCAGCTCTTCAATCAGTTTAATCGTAAGGTGAGCCAATTTGCGGAGATAAATCGAGAATATTACGAAAAATCATTATCGCAATTACGGCTATTTGCTTTTTTTCGTCCATTGATAAATTCATTGCGAAGAGTCGCCTTGGCACTTCTTTTGTGGTTTGGTGGCGGACAAATTTTTGATAATGTAATAACGCTCGGTGTTTTTATCGCCTTTATGAGTTATCTTGATCGATTTTTCGAGCCTATAAACAGATTGAGTGAGAAATTCAATATTTTGCAATCTGCAATGTCTGGCGTTGAACGAATTTTTGATTTATTTGATAAAAAACCAGAAAATTTTCAAATTCAAGAAAATGAAAATAAAATTTTGAAAGGCGAAATCGAATTCAAAAATGTGTGGCTGACTTATAATGAAAATGAATATGTTCTGCGAGATATTTCGTTTAAAATTCAGGCAGGTGAAAAAGTGGCATTAGTTGGTCATACCGGTTCGGGAAAAACTTCAATAATCAGTTTAATAGCGGGACTATATAAGTTCCAGAAAGGAAAAATCTTAATAGATGGTGCGGAAATTAGTGAATATTCATTACGCGGTTTACGCAACAACATTGGCATCGTTCAGCAAGATGTTTTTCTTTTTTCGGGCAACATTAAACAGAATATTGTTTTAAATAATACAGAAGTTTGTGCAGAAAAATTGCAGCAAATTGCGGAATATGTAAATGTTCATCAATTTATTGATAGTTTGCCACAAAAATTTGAAGAACCCGTGATGGAGCGCGGTTCTACCTTTTCGGTTGGACAACGTCAGCTGATTGCTTTTGCGCGAGTTTTGGCATATAATCCAGCTATTTTTGTTTTAGATGAAGCTACTTCAAATATCGATACCGAAACAGAAATCCTCATTCAAGATGCGTTACAAAAATTAATGGAAAATAGAACTTCAATTGTGATTGCGCACCGTCTTTCTACCATTCAACATGTCGATAGAATCATTGTTCTACACAAAGGCAACATTGTGGAAGTTGGTAATCATCAAGAGTTATTGCAAAAAAATGGAATTTACCATGATCTTTATAAGTTGCAATATACTTAATTTATGCAGATGTTTTGTCTAATTCATCAAATTAAAATGATGAAAACAAAGTTAAGTAGAGGTAAATATGGACATAAAACAATTAAATTATTATTACAACAAATTCAAATTTGGTGAAGATAATTTTCATAATTTAATGAAGAGTAGGGTGCGAGAAGTTCTTTTGATTTCAACCTTCTATGACGCTTTTATCTTTGAACAAGATGGTCGTTTTTCAGAACAAATTTTTGGTGAATACCGCCAGTTAAACCTTAGTACTGCACCGCGAATTACCAGTGTGCCAACTGGTAAAGAGGCGTTAAGTAAGTTGAAGAAAAAACAATATGATCTCGTTATTACAATGATGCGGATTGGTGATGTTTCTCCTTTTGAGCTAAGTAAAAAAATTAAAGAAAAATATTCAGACATCCCCATTTTATTGCTTTTGAATGTAGAGTCAGACATTATGCTAATTAATCAAAATAAGGATAAAATGAGATTCATCGATGATGTTTTTCTTTGGAAAGGTGACAGTAAGCTTTTTCTGGCGATGATAAAATGTGTCGAGGATAAACGAAATCTGGAATATGACACTAAACATGGACTCGTTCGTGTGATTTTATTGATCGAAGATTCTGTCCGTTATTATTCTCGTTTTTTACCATTATTATATGAAGAAATTCTTAAGCAAACCCAAAGGTTAATTTCGGAAGAGCTAAACGATATTAATAAACGATTACGAATGCGAGTGCGCCCAAAAGTTATTTTGGTTCATAATTATGATGAAGCGGAAGAAATTCTTAACAATTATCGTGAATACATAATTTCCATTATCTCTGATGTTAAGTATATTCGCAAAGGCGAAATTGACAGCCAAGCGGGCATTAAATTATTAAACAAAATTAAAAATGAAAAATTTGATATTCCCGTGCTTTTGCAATCATCAGATTTAGAAAATAAGTTAAAAGCTGAAAAGTTGAACATAGCTTTTTTACATAAAAATTCTACGGCATTATTGAAAGATTTGCGTAAATTTATCTTGGATAATTTAGGCTTTGGAGATTTTATTATTAGAAATCAAGTCGGAGAAGAGATTAACCGTGCTACTTCCCTTCTAGAATTTGAAAAAATGTTACCAAATATTTCTACTGACTCTCTTTTGTATCATGGCAAAAAAAATCATTTCTCTGCTTGGCTTATTGCTCATGGTGAGATTCAGGTTGCAAAAAAAATCAAACCAATAAAAAATGAAGATTTTTCAACATCAAAAGCGATGCGACGCTATCTTATTAAAATTTTTAAAGATGTTAGAATTCAGAAAAATCAAGGAAAAGTAACTGATTTTTCTGAAAAAAATATTGATTCTAATGGTCAAATTGTAAAATTAAGTGAAGGTTCGCTTGGCGGAAAAGGACGCGGATTAGCTTTTCTCAACGCTCTTTTTGCTACGATGGAAATGGAAAAACAATTTCCAAGTGTTGATATTGAAATTCCAAGCACAGCCATTATTGGGACTAATGAATTCGATTTGTTTGTGGAAAAAAATAATATTTATAACTTCATTGAAAATAGGACAGACAAAGAGATCAATGACTATTTTATAAAATGTAAATTCTCCGATAGCTTAATGGAAAAGCTGAGGATTTTTTTGAAATACAACACAAAACCAATTGCAATCCGCTCTTCTGGACTTTTAGAAGATTCACAATCTCAACCTTTTGCGGGCATTTATGAGACCTATATGCTACCAAACAATCATCCAGACGAAACTGAAAGGTTAAATCAAATAGCGGAAACAATAAAATTAGTTTATGCTTCTGTGTTTTTATCTACAGCACGAAATTATATTGAAAGCGTTAATTCTAACATCGAAGAAGAAAAAATGGCTGTCATCTTGCAGGAAGTAACTGGAACTCAACAAGAAAATATGTATTATCCGCATATTTCTGGGGTTGCACAATCATATAATTACTATCCTACCTCTAATTTGGAAAATAAAGATGGCATTGCGATGATTGCTTTTGGACTTGGAAAAACAGTTGTAGAAGGTGAAAAGAAATTCATTTTTTGTCCACATTATCCAAAAATTGAAATCATCTCCACAAATGAAGTTATTCGTAGTACGCAAAAGGAATTTTACGCAATCAATATGGAGTATGCTGAAACAGAAGATTTGCGAAAAGGTAAAAGTACACTACAAAAAAATACAATTAAAGCAGTAAAACATCATAAAAACTTTAATCATTTAACTTCAGTTTGGGATTATGAAAACAATACTTTAACACAAGATCCTAACCGCAAAGGTCCAATTGTCGTAAATTTTGCCAACATCATTAAATACAACCATTTTCCACTTGCAGAAATCATTACACATATTTTAGAAATTGGCGAGATCGCATTTGGTGTGCCAGTTGAAATTGAATTTGCAGTCAATATTGACAAGGGAAAAGATAGTATAAACTCTATTTTTTCACTTCTTCAAATACGTCCACTTACCGTAAATATAGAATCAATTTCGATTGATAAAAATAATTTGGATAAATCGAAATTACTACTTTACACTGAGAAGGGAATGGGGAACGGAGCAATAGATGATATTTATGATGTCATTTATTTTAATAATGAAACTTTTGATAACATGAAAACGGAAGAGATGGCAATCGAACTTGATGAATTGAATCGAAAAATGATTGCGCAAAATAGACAATACATTTTGATTGGTGTGGGGCGTTTTGGCACGCGAGATAAATTTTTAGGTATCCCCGTTCGTTGGGACCAAATTTCCAACGCAAAAGCAATCGTAGAAATTGGTTTGGAAAATTTTAATGTTGATGCTTCGCAAGGCACTCATTTTTTTCATAATTTAATGTCCATGAATGTTGGCTATTTTGCAATTCCGTATAATTCTGAAAACGATAACTTAGATATTGATTGGTTAAATTCCCAGAAAAACATTATCGAAGCAACATATTTTAAACAGATTAGGGTCAAAAATCCAATGAAGATTAAAATGGATGGAAAGCGCGGTATATCTGTGATTTATAAATAATTATTATTTATTTTTCGCAAAACTTGACAGCAAGAACACTGAAAATCTTTTAGCCACAAAATAAAAGTAAAATCGGAGGAAAAAATGACTAAACAGGCATTTTTAGACAGTGTAGTAGCGAAGAATCAAGCTCAACCAGAATTTCTTCAAGCAGTGAAAGAAGTTGTTGATTCAGTATGGGAAGTTGTAGAAAACAATCCTAAATTGAAGGAAGCTAAAATCCTAGATAGAATTGTAGAACCAGAAAGACAAATTATGTTTCGTGTACCTTGGGTAGATGACAAAGGTAATGTCCAAGTTAATCGTGGTTTCAGAATTGAATTTAATAGTGCAATTGGTCCTTACAAAGGTGGACTTCGTTTTCACCCAAGTGTAAATCTCTCAATTCTTAAATTTTTAGGGTTCGAACAAATCTTTAAAAATAGCCTTACAACTCTCCCAATGGGTGGTGGTAAAGGTGGTTCAGATTTTGATCCAAAGGGAAAATCTGATAATGAAATCATGCTTTTTTGCCAATCTTTTATGAGCGAACTTTTTCGCCATATTGGTGCAAATACTGACGTTCCAGCTGGTGACATTGGAGTTGGTGGACGCGAAATTGGTTATATGTTTGGAATGTACAAAAAGCTTAGGAATGAATTCGTAGGCATCCTCACCGGTAAAGGGCTCAATTGGGGTGGTTCACTTATCAGACCAGAAGCTACAGGGTTTGGTTGTGTCTATTTTGCAAATGAAATGTTAAAAAGAAAAAAATTATCTTTTGAAGGTAAAACTGTAGCTGTTTCTGGTTTTGGAAATGTTGCTTGGGGTGCTATTCAAAAAGTTAATGACCTTGGTGGTAAAGTGGTAACTCTTTCTGGTCCGGACGGTTATATCTATGATGAAAATGGTATTACTGGTGAAAAAGTTGATTTTCTTCTTGAAATGAGAGCAAGCAACAATGATAAAGTTCAAGATTATGCTGATGAATTTGATGTTCCATTCTTTGCAAATAAAAGACCTTGGGAAGTTAAATGCGACATTGCCCTTCCTTGTGCTACTCAAAATGAATTAAATGAAAATGATGCTAAAACACTCCTTGATAACGGCTGTATTTGTGTTTCTGAAGGTGCTAATATGCCCTCAACTCCAGAAGCTGTAGAGTTTTTCTTAGAAAACAAAATTCTTTTTGCGCCTGGTAAAGCTGCCAACGCTGGTGGCGTTGCTACTTCTGGCTTGGAAATGTCTCAGAATAGCTTAAGATTTAACTGGTCAAGAGAAGAAGTGGACACAAAACTTCATAACATTATGATTGCAATTCACGATCAGTGCGTTGAATATGGTACTGACGGTGATTTTGTAGATTATGTAAAAGGTGCAAATATTGCTGGTTTCATGAAAGTTGCAAATGCAATGATTGATCAGGGCATTGTTTAATCTATAGATACGCATATATAAATACAAAAAGCACTTCTCAATCTGAGGGGTGCTTTTTGTATAAATTGTAAACAAAATTCACAATTATATATTTATATTGCCATTATGATTATTTTTTCATATTCAAATAAATAAATATTTTATTTGCAGTATTCTATGAACTTTATTGTCATAAAATATGAAATAAGTTGAAGTTTGGAACAGAAATTGCATTCTAAAACAAAAAGCAGTAAAAAAATAATATTGATAAAATAGGAGAAAATATGAATGTAGAAAAACTAACAAGACTGGCTATTAGCGATAATGGTTTTATCTTCGATCCGATTACGGGACACAGTTTTACCACAAATGAGATTGGCATAGAAATCATTAATCTGCTCAAAGAAAACAAAGAAAACAAAGATATCATCGATGAGCTTAACGAAATTTACAGTGTTAATGAAAATGAACTTGATGTTGATTTAATGGATTTTATTCACAATCTTAAAAATTTCAGTTTGGTATAAATTATGAAAATTACAGTAGCAATTAGTGGAATCAATGCAATTGATAATCCAGGACCAGGAACTGGCATTGCCAAATCTCTCAAAGAAAGTGGACTTGATGTTCGTACCATCGGTTTAGCTTATGATGCCCTGGAACCTGGTATTTATATGGATGAGGTCATCGATAAATCTTACATTATGCCGTATCCTTCGGGAGAACGCGAATCATTCATAAAAAGAATTCGCTACATTCATTCGATCGAAAAACTTGATGTGATAATTTCAGCGTTAGATGCCGAACTTCCAATTTATATGGATATTGAAAAAGATCTTGCTGAAATGGGAATTAAGATGCTCATTCCGAGTAAAGAAATGTTCAAGCTTCGCAATAAAATAGAACTGAAAAAATTGGCAGAAGAAATAGGTGTGAAAAGTCCCGCATATATAGCTTGTGCATCATATCCAGATTTACTCGCGGCGATTAATATCGTGGGTTATCCGTGTATGGTTAAAGGTCCGTTTTATGAAGCATTTAAGGCACATAACCTTGCTGAAGCTGAATTACATTTTTCTAAAATAGCTAACAAATGGGGTTATCCAATTATTGTGCAAAAATTTATTTACGGTGAAGAATTTGATGTGATCGGTTGTGGTGCTGGAAATGGAAAAGATTTGGGCGTTTTTGCTATTCGCAAAATGACGACTACTTCGCTCGGAAAAGTTTGGAATGCGGTAAGCATTCACAACGATGATTTAATTGAAGCGACCAAAAGAATGATTGCAAAATTACAATGGCGAGGCGGTCTCGAATTTGAAGCATTAATAGAAAACGGAACTGGCGATATTTATCTTTTGGAAATAAACCCGCGTTTCCCAGCGTGGATTTACATGGCATCTGGCTGTGGAATTAACTTGCCAGAACGAATGGTGAAATCTCTTTTGAATTTAGATTATGAAAATCATTCTGACTATAAAAGTGGGAAAATGATGATTCGTTACACTGCCGAATTGGTAAAAGACATTAGTGATTTTGAAAAAATAACGACCAATGGTGAATTGGAAAATAGGAGTAAAAAATGAGTAAAAAAGAGTATATAAAACCATTTATAAAAAAACAAACTGCTGGAAATATGAATAAATTCGGTTCATTTTATCAGAAAAACTACCGTGATGAAATTGCTGGTGCAAAGATAGATGCAATCGTAGAAAAATGTGGTTCACCTGTTTTTGTTATTGATGAAAAAGCCATTCGTGAAAAATACCGTGAAGTTTATCGCAATTTTAGTAGTCGCTACCCAAAAGTGCAATTTTCATGGTCGTATAAAACAAATTATCTCGATGCAATCTGTGCTGTTTATCATCAAGAGGGCTCAATTGCAGAAGTAGTTTCTGAATTTGAATATCAGAAAGCACGCCGTCTCGGCGTGCCAGGAAATAAAATTATTTTTAATGGTCCCTTCAAACCAGAAGAAGCACTAAAAGTTGCATTCGAAGAAGGTGCAATCGTAAATTTAGATAACTTTGATGAAATTTTCAAAGCAGAAAAAGTTGCAAAAGAGATGGGGCAAATTGTTGATGTTGGTATCCGCCTAAATATGGATACAGGCGTTTATCCACAATGGTCGCGCTTTGGTTTTAATTATGAAAATCGTAATGCTTACGATGCCGCAAAACGCATCCACAAAAGTGAATGGCTCAATCTTACGGGACTTCATTCTCACATTGGTACTTTTATGCTGGAACCAAAAGCTTACGCTGCCCAAGTGAAAGTTATGATTGACTTTATGCGTATAATTGAACGTGAATTCGACATGACAATTGATTCGCTTGATTTTGGTGGTGGTTTTCCATCTCGCAATAAACTGAAAGGAACATATTTGCCACCAGAAGTATCGGTTCCATCACTTTCAGATTTTATTGCGGCAATTTCAGCAGACGAATATCCTACCGTTTATATGGAAACTGGGCGTGGACTCATCGACGAAGCAGGTTATCTCGTAACTACGGTTGATGCGATAAAACGACTTCCGAGTGGAATAAAAAGTTACATTATCGATGCTGGCGTGAATTATTTATACACTTCAACTTGGTATAATTATAAAGTTGAGGTTGACCGCCCGATTGAAGGTTCTTACGAAAATTGTATCGTTTACGGTCCACTTTGTATGAATATTGATGTGGTTTTGGAAAATGCTTCATTACCGCCACTTTCACGCGGAACTCGCTTGATTCTTTCGCCAATGGCGGCGTATAATGTAACGCAATGGATGCAATTTATTCGCTACCGCCCAGCCGTAGCTATGATTATGGATAATGGCGAAATCGAAATTATTCGTCGTGCCGAAAATTTGGAAGATGTGATTGGTCCAGAAAGATTACCAGAAAAATTGAAAAAATTTGAGCTGTAGTAGAATAAGGAGTAATTTTTGAAGAAACATTTTTTGCATTTTACGGATAATTTATTACACAGTTATTCGACCTTACTTTTTATGAAAAGTCGCAAAGTAGGAGCCCTGCTCCTACTTTGCACTTTATTCAACATAAATATAGCTGTTTTGGGGGTTATTGCTTGGTCAACAACTTTTGCTTTTGCTCGCTTTATTGGCATCAAAAAAGAAGATGTTGTTCATACTGTTTACACCTACAATTCACTATTAGTTGGTTTTGCTATTGGCTATCTATTCAAGATAACAGCGCTTTCTATTTTTCTAACAGTTGGTGCGTCAATTTTGACGGTGTTGCTTAGTTATACCTTATTTACGCTATTCAGTTATTATTTGCGACTTCCTGTTTTGAATATTCCGTTTACGATAGTTAGTTCTATTATTTATCTTGCTGCGGTAAAGTACAGTGCTCTTTTTGTAGGTGCTTCTTACTCAAAAGATGTGTTAAATATCACTAATTTACCACCCATTTTACACGGATTTTTCAGTAGTGTGGGCGTGTTACTTTTCTCACCATATGACATTATTGGAATTGTCGTAATTATTGCAATTTTACTTTACTCTCGTATCACTTTTTTGCTTTCCATATTCTCCTATTTTATTGGAATCTCTATTCTTGCACTTTTGAAAGGTAGCTATAATCAAGCAATTTTAGATATTTCCTCTTTTAATTTTATTTTGATTGGAATTGCACTCGGTGGAATTTTTCTGATTCCATCAAAAAGAAGCTACACACTGGCTCTAATTGGTGTAATAATTTCAGTTTTTATTCTTGATGCGGTTTCGGTATTTTGGTCAACTTTTGGTATTCCGATTTTCACTTTACCTTTCAATTTAGTAGTGTTACTTTTTGTTTATGTCTTGCGTAATGTTGGTTATCCAAAAATAAATAATTACATCAAAGAATCACCCGAAGAGTCACTTTCTAGTTATTTAAATTTTTCGCGTAGATTCGATTATCTCACGCCACAGCCGTTTCTTCCTTTTTCTGGTGAATGGACAGTTTATCAAGAATTTGACGGTAAGTGGACGCATCAAGGTCACTGGAAATATGCTTATGATTTTGTCATTACCAATCATGACGGTAAAACTTTTTCAGAAAAAGGAAATAAATTAGCAGATTATTATTGCTACGAAAAACCAATTTTATCACCCATAAATGGGACGATTATCGAAGCTTCTGACACACTACGCGATAACGCAATTGGCGTAGTTGACCGCAAAAATAATTGGGGAAATTACATCATTATCTACTCCGAGTTTGGTTATTATGTGGAAATTTCACATCTTCAAACTAAATCGTTAAAAGTAAAAGTAGGTGATTATGTAAAACACGGTGCTGTTTTAGCAAATTGTGGAAATTCGGGTTATTCGCCACAACCACACCTTCATATTCAAATTCAATATTTAGCAAAGCTTGGCTCGGAAACTTATCCATTTTTCTTTAGCAATGTGAAACGAAATGATGAACTTATAAAAGGTAATTTGAAAAGAGAGATGAAAATTAAGCCTGTTTCATTCTCTCGTAAACACAATAAAATATTGCAATTTATTCTCGATGATTCTTTTATTTACGAAGTTCAAAAAAATGGTGAAGTTATTGATGAGGTGGAATTTACAATTCAAATGCTTGCCGATGGTTCGTATTATTTCAATCAAATAAATACAGATGATAAATTGTTTTTTGGAATAGAAAACAATAAATTTGTTTTTTACAGCTATACCGGGAAACAAGACGGTTTCCTAAAATATTTATTTTATGGATTGCCAAAAATGCCAATTGCTAAAAGTAAAAAATTATTATGGAAAGAAGAATTACCAGATGAACTTTTTTCATCTAAAAAAGGTTGGATTATGATGGTAATTAAATCATTTAAACACAACTTGGGCAGTGTTATGGGAAATTACCAAATGGAAAATGATTACACAATTAGTGGAGAAATTCCAGCAATGAAGATAAAAACAAAAATAGTCTTGGATAAAAATAAAGGGTTTAGGAAAATTGTTGTGACAAAAGATAACATCGAATGGAGATTAAGTTTAAAAAAATGAAAAATTCACTCATTATTGGTTTAATCTTATTTGTATCATTTATTAATGCAGAATTATCTTTTTCTACCGATTTGTTGTATTTTAAATACAACGAAAATGGGCATTTTAAAGACGGTGATTATGAAAATAGTTCAACAAAATATTCAAACAAAAAACATACTTTTATATTTTCTCTCACAAATCAGCGTACAAACACAAAACCACACACACAAACTATTTCACAAGATTATGATGTGACTATTCAAGAAATTTGGACAGATTCAGTTTATTATAGTAATCCTGATACAATTTATGTGAATGAATTTTGCGATACAACTTATAAATTTACTGAAATGATTTCAGACACACTAAATTATGCGGAAATGGCCGTTATTCAAAAGGAGATATTATTTGGCTGGCAATATCAATTTTCAAAAAATAAAACTGCTGAAATTGAAGCAAAATACATGTTTTTCAAAGAGAGTAACATTGAGTCTGCTTACTCTATAAGTGCTAATTATGGCTATAGTTTTGGGAAATTATCATCTCAATCAACTGTTTGTGCAACGCAAATAAACTCTTACTATTTTGAAAATAATTGGATTTTTAATCCAAATAATAAGGTGGAAATTGAACAAACAACAACTTATAATGACACAATTTATCAATTTGAACCAGATAGTTTAATCACCACAATTGTAAAAAATATAAGTTGCGAATATCCTGTTTATGAATCCCAAGAATTTGAAGATAATTTCCAAACGATTCAATTTTCGCAAGATTTCACTTACATCAATAATCGATTGCTGATAAATGCCAATATCCATATTTCCAGAACACTTAATTCAGCGGTGTATGATAGCACTCATCGTTATTTTATAAATGGTAATATCGCTTGGTATTTTGATTATTTTGGTATTTATGGTGGTGGATCTACGGGAGATTCATTTATGCAAAATAATTCCAAAATCCTCAATGCTTCAGCTGATATTACGGATTTGAATTTGAGTTTTGGCATGATTATTTATCCACTTTATCGAAATTGGAGTATTGCTTACGAAACGAAATTCATTGAACATCAAAACAATTATTCGATAACTTCGCACTTATTGAATATCTATATAAAATTTTAAAATAAAGGAGAAAAAATGAAGAAAATAATGATAATTGCGATGATTTTTATCACTCTTGGAGTTATGGCAAAAGAGATGGAATATGCTGAAATTCGCGAAGCATATACAAAATCATACGAATATGAAGCTTTGGAAAAATATGGAGATGCAATAAAATCACTCAACCAAGTTCAAAAAAAATATTCAGATGAATACACGATTAATTACCGTTTAGGTTGGTTGTACTATCTAAAAGGTAAATTTTCAAATGCGTTAGAATATTTGGAAAAAGCTCTTGTAGGTAATCCATACTCTGTTGAAGCTTTGAATACGAAAAATTTAGTGCATATTGCTCAAAAAGAGTGGCAAAAGTCAGAAGAGTTGTCTGCCAAAATTATTGAAATAGATTACTATAATGTGAGTGCAAATTATTGGTATTCATATTCTTTGAAGATGCAGAAAAAACATAATTTGGCGATTAAAATTGACCGGAAAATGTTAACTATTTTTCCAACATCTATTCTGTTTTTACAAGAATTAGCCGAAAACTTAAATTTGAATGACGAATCAGAAGAAAGTTATTCAATTTTTAGCGGTTTATTAATTCTTGATCCGACAAATCAAAGTGCTATCGAATTTTTTGATAACTCAAAAAAAGATTAGTTATTCAGTATTTTCAGCATCCAAAAAGTAGATAGATTCTCGATAGTATCTTCACCGATTTTCATTCGAGAAGCATTGATGAAATATGAATTTCGTTTTTCTTGCAAGTATTCTTCTGGAAAAATATAGGTTCCTTTTTTTGTTTTGAATTTTTCCAAATGGGCAATACCATTTTTGTACCATTTACTTTTTCTTGTTGGCTCAAATGGGCTCATCAAACTTAATCGAAAAAGCAACTCATTTATTTGTGGTGATTTTTCATCTATTTCACTAAAACATGGCAACCAAACATTCCAACCAACCACAAAAAATCTTTTTGGAAATGATACCATCACGCCGTAACCATCTGGGAAATTTTGGTATTTTTTATTTAGAATATAATTAATAATCGTATCAATTTTTTCTTTGAATTCACCATAATACGCAGCAAACGCAAATAGATCATAAATCCACGGTAGGGCGAAGTCATCATTTTCATACAAAAGTGGATCAATTATTTTGTGGTTTTCAAATGCGGGTGGAAAATCTTTAAAAAGAACTTTGTCGATAAAGACATTATAATTTTTCTTTTTTGCAAAACTATAGAGTAAATCGAGACGATTCAAAACAAAATCTCGCACATTTTTTTCATCTGTAAAGCCGGCTTTTGCTAAGAGTGAAGATACAATTGTTTGTAAAAAATAGTCATTATGTGGAAGTTCAGACTCTTCTTCCGCAATTTCTTGCAACCAGTTTATGTGTTTGGCTACATTTTTATCAAAATTACTTACACCTTTTTTGATGCCTAACTGAAGTAGTTTTCCCAAAGAATTTTCGAGACTTTTATCATATCCACCGTGAATATTATCATAGCGACGGCGAGTTTTTAAGCATTTCATCCAGTATTTTGCGTCTTTATGCTGCAGTAGTTCATAGCGTAACATACCAATATCATAATCCACTTCCTCGTTTGCCAATTCTGTGGCAATGCGATAACGAATTATTGGATTTGCATTTTCAAAAAGATAATCGATTGTCTGATTTTTTTTCAAAGTTCCCCCGAAATTTAATTATAAAACGATTTTAATAAGGTTCTCTTTAGTGTCAAATGAATTTTTGAATGTTACGACTTGTTCTCAATATTTTTGATTATTTTTTCTTGCATAGCAACCATTTTTTTTAGCTGTTGTACATAATCTTCATAAATTTTTTTGATGTCTTTATAGAGTTCTTTGTTCTCATTTTCAGTAGTTTTTGAAGATAGAGTTTTTCGGGGGATAATGTTTTTTTCTATTTTTTTTTCGACGCTCAAAAACATTTCGCCAGTGCCAGATAAAAACCAATTCATGTTTATTTTGTGTATTTCACAAATTTTATGAAGAAAATCTGCGGTTGGCAGGCGTAACCCCTTTTCATAACGGCTGATAGCAGCTTGAGTAGTGGCGATTGAATCTGCGAAATCTTTCTGATTCAAGTCTAATTTTGCCCTTATTTTTTTTAACCTACTTGCTAACCGCTCCATCGATTCCTCACACTTAAAATATGTCAATCTGGAATATTTACCTTGACAAATATACCGAATGGAATTTCTATTGACTCGACATTTTTGTCAATAAAAATTTATTTTAATTAATGGAGGTTAAAATGAAAAAAGTTACAATGATTGTTTTGTTAGTTGTGTTTATGGTTTCGGCTCTTTCGGTTTGGAGCATTGTGAAAAAAGGTGACGGTCAATTAATTACAAAAGTTGAATGTAGAGCATCAGGTGATTTTCAACCAAAGCCATTAAATGATAATTTTGTTGCACCAATTTTACCAAAAAAATCTGAAACACTTTTGTGTGTAGCTGGAGATTTTAAGCCACGCCCAATCAAAAGAAAGAAAAACGATATTACTGGAAGTTAATTTAATTAAAGTTTAAGATTTTTCTTGCCAAAAAAATCTATCATCGAAATTAAGAGATGACTTTGAAATTTCGAAAAATGGGGAGTGGTTTTGGTTTCGGTGATAGGTTTTTTAGAGCTTTATAGTTCCTATGCCCTTAGAATATTATGTTTTATTGGGTGGTTGATAATTGCGAAAAGATACTCTAAGTCTGTGCTGGATAGGCAGGTGAGTATTTACTTTATGTTGTATGTTGGTATTTATATCATCTGGAGCACCTTGATGATATTTACTGATTATTCATATGTAGTGTATCTCGTATTTTGGGTGTTAATTAGTGTATTCAAATTCTATTTTTTTGTAACCACCTTATCTGAAATTTTTAAATGGGAGAAGTTTCTTACTCTTTTGTCTACTTTTTTTCTATTAATACCAACAATCGTTGCATCAATACTATCATATTTCCAAGAAAGTTACTATTCGCTTAATACAATGGATTTTTACAATAAAATATTTTTTTTGTTTGTATCAATAATAATATTGCATAAAATTCTTAAAAATGTGTTTTTCATTCATAATCTCAAATCATTTTTTATTTTTTCTGGGTTTGTGCTTTATTTCAGCTTACACATTGTCGGGCGAGTTTTATTAATGTATGGTCAAGATTGGCAATTCAACAAAACTGCAAATTTGATAAGTTTATTTTTTTGGTTAGGGAGTACCTTTTTTATATGGAATATCAACAAATCCAAACATTTGTTCTAATCTCATCAATCGTATTGGTATCGTTTGTTTTCATCACGGTTTATTTGATTGTGAAATTAAAATTGAATGACATTCTTTTGAAAAAATCGGAAGAAAAATTACGCAAATTTAACGATAGTTTGCAGACAATTGTGAATGAAAAAACGGTAGAGTTAAGAAAATCTGAAAAACGATTTAAATCGCTCTACGAGCTAAATGAAGAGATTTTGGATAATTCACCAGCAGGGATCATCAAATACGATAAAAACCACAAAGTCGAATTTGTTAATTTAGAGATTAAAAATATCTTTAAATTTTCGGATTCAGAATTTTTAGAATTAATCAAATCTGATATTGAAAAAGTCCATAAATTCAAAGAAATTGGTTTACAACATTATTTCAAAATATTATCCGAAGGTAAAAGAATTGTTTACGAATCAAATTTTATTTTAGCAAACGAGGAAAAAAGATTTGTGGAAATAAAAGGCTCGTCGCTCTCAGAAGATGGCGATTTTGCCGGAGCAGTCATCCTAATAAATGACATTACCGAAAGTGTTTTGGCTGAACAAAAATTGCAACAAAGTTACGCAATGTTGCGAAAAGCAACTGGAGATATTATTCAAGCGATGGCTTCCACTTCTGAAATGCGCGATCCATACACAGCGGGACATCAACAGCGAGTGGCAAATTTGGCGATGGCAATTGCCAAAAAGATGAATGTCTCAGATGATCAATTTGAAGGGATAAAATTTGCTGGGATTATTCATGACGTTGGAAAAGTCTCAGTTCCTACCGACATTCTTACTCGACCTGGAAAAATCACTGAGATGGAATTTGCCGTCATTAAAAATCACAGCCAGGCTGGTTATGATATTTTGAAAAAGATAGAGTTTCCGTGGCCAATTGCTGAAATTGTCTATCAACATCATGAACGATTAGATGGACTTGGTTATCCGCGTGGCTTGAAAGGTAATGATATTAGGCTTGAAGCAAAAATTTTATCTACCGCAGATGTAGTGGAAGCAATGACTTCACACCGACCTTATCGTGAGGCTTTGGGAATCGATGTTGCATTAGCTGAAATTGAAAAATTCAAGGGAGAGCGATACGACGTTGAGGTGGTAAATGTGTGTAAATCTATCTTTGAAAGTGGAGAATTCGTTTTTTAATGGCTAAATTTTGAAACACTTCATAATTTTATTTTTATTATTTTTAAACAACATTTCTGCTATTGAGGTATCATTCTCAAAGCAGAAAACTCTTGAAAATAAAATTTCTGATTTTGCACGAGTTGTGCCGGCAGATTCTGAAAAGTGTCAACTACAAACAGATGTTTGGCTGTGGAATGATGGCAAAAATATTTGCTTCAACTTTGAATGTGAAATTGACGAAAAATTCAAAGTTGGAAAATTTGCCGAAAATGATAATCTGATAGAAGCAGACTATATTCGTGTTCAGTTAATTACAGATAAAAACGACAGTTATTCCTATTGTTACTATTTTTTTCCGCTCGAAAACAAGTATGATGCCATTCGAGATGCTAATTTTTTTATGGATGAAAATTGGAACAGTTCGTACCTTTATCAAAGTGAAATTAATGCTAAAAACTGGTTGGTTTTTGCAAAAATACCGTTCCAAGATTTACGATTTGATGGTGTTGCACCGCACAATTGGAAAATGATTATTACGCGCTATTTTTCCGAAACGAAAGAACATTATTCGCACCCATTTGTATTGGTAAAAATGGGTGGTGATTATTTTAAAAAAGCGACAAAAATTACGATTAATAACGAAATTAAACACGAGAAGAATATCAAAATTAAGCCACATTCAATTATTTCGCGTGATTTAGAAGAAAATAATTATGCGTATGGAATAGGGGTTGACGCATTATATAAACCATCAAATTCGATGAGTTTAAAATTGAGTATTAAACCAGATTTTACCGATGTGCCACTTGATGATGAAACAGATGAACACAATTCGATAAATGCTCCATCTCTTGCAGAAAACAGGTTTTTTTTTACGGAAGATGTTGATGTATATGGTATTTCGAAGGAACTTTTTTACTCGCGTAATATTGTGCAGCCGCTATTTGCATTCAAAATTACGAATAGTAACGATAACTATAATTTTGGACTTCTTTCCAGTAAAGATGATAATGATAAAAATGCTGATGTTTACAATATTTTAGCGTTCAGTCCAAAATGGAATAACTCTTCTGTGCAGCTATCATATTTGAACAGAATGAATGAAGATTATCTGAGCCATGTTTTTCATATTAATCCGAGTTGGCAAATTAGTGCTTATAAATCCCTTTGGTTTGAAATGAATATTTCGCATAATTACCATGCTGAAAATTGGATTTCAAAGCAATTTTTGAATAAGGGTTATTTTTGGAAGCTAGGATATAGTGTTGTATTTGATGATTTTTTTGTAAGGTTAAAAATGCAAAAAACTAGTAAAGATTTTGACCCCAAAATGGGATATGTGAATTTAACTGATTTTAGCCAATTCAATGTAACGATTTGGAAAGAAACAGAATTTGAAAATAAGGTTTTCAATAAAGTGGAAAGTTCATATTTTGGAAATGTTGAATTGGAAAATGAAACAGATAAATTGTTAAATCAATACCAAAGTTTTGGTATTGATTTTTCTACAAACTTTGACATTGGTGTTTCAGCAAATATTTCGCGAGGAAGAGAATTTTACGCAGAAAATTATTTTAATCAAAATATGCATTCATTTGGGTTTAAACAAACCTCCTTCGGTTTTTTGCAAGTGCATATGACATTTACAAATGGTGAAAGATTGCTGTATGATTTGATGGAAACATACCAATTTAAGACATTTCAATTGGGAGTTTTTGGAGATGTAAGCAAATTTGCATCATATTCAATTTTAGCAGACAAAACAAGATATTTGAATTTGATTAAAAGTGAAAACACTGATGATGAATATTGGGTTGGAAATTTAGATGTTTTTTTAAATGTTTCGAATAATTTGTCCCTCAAGAATGGTATTCGATATGATGATTTTGAATATTCTGGAACAATAAAACACTTTGGATTTTTCAGTAATTTCCACTATCAAATGAAAAATAATATCGATATTTATTTGGGTTACAAAACATCCGCTAACGAAAGGGAAAATTGCAATATTACTGACTATCAAACGTTTTTTTTGAAGATTGGAGTTCAATTTTAAGCTTACAATTAGTTTTCAATTGACAATCGGTTCTCAATTAGAAAAAAGACACAAAAGAATTAAGTAGAGGAGTGAGGCTGATGAAGAATCAAAAAATAATTAATGGTATTATCGCCAAGTACGATGGTAAGAAGGGCGCCTTGATTCCATTGTTACAGGAAATTCAAGAAATAGACCGTTATCTTTCGAAAGATGCAATGAGATATGTCTCCGAAAAAACTGATGTGAAATTAGCGCAAATTTATGGTGTCGCAACCTTCTACACGATGTTTAGGCTCAAGCCACAGGGTAA
>CAZWYK010000002.1:0-17961 GCA_964638205.1 uncultured Candidatus Cloacimonadota bacterium
GCCGAACGAATCAAAAAGTTTAGGCTTTGAAAGTGTTACCCAAATGGTTGGTTTAGAAGGAATGGAACCATCTTTTACTTTTGGCGATATGACCAAACCTGCGGTCCTTGTTTTCGATGATTATAAAATCGAATCTTTCCAAAATGTGTTGCCCGAAATCTCTAATATTTTAGTTGAAAGCGACGATTATTACACAATGGTTTGGTTAGAATATTTTGATGCAAACGGACATTTCCCACTTGTTCATGAGATTATCGTTCAACCAGGCAATATCACCTACCCAATGGTTGCACTTTCGCACGATTTTTCTGAAACAGTTGAATTTGTCACAAATATGCCAGCCTATTGGTCATCTTTCGAGATTGTTTTTAGTGACAATAATAGTGATTTTGTTAGTGAAACTTGGAGTGTTTCAACTGAAAATAACGAATTGGAAGTTCCGAATTATAACTTACAAAACTATCCTAATCCATTCAACCTAACGACTACGATAAGTTTTGATCTACCCCCAAGGAATGCAAAAGATGCTAATATTGAGGTTTATAATGTGAAAGGTCAGAAGGTTGAAACTTTTTCAAATCTCCAAATCAATAATTCATCAAATCAGCAAATAACCTGGAATGCCGAAGAACAAGCAAGTGGGATTTATTTCTACAAACTTATGATTGATGATAAAATAGCTGCAGCTAAAAAAATGTTATTGTTAAAATAATTATAGATAAAAGAAAAAAAATATGGAAAATAAATGTTTATAGATTATGCTCGGATTAAAATAGAATCAGGTAAAGGTGGAGACGGTTGCATCAGTTTTCGTCGCGAAAAATGTGTGGCAAAAGGTGGACCAGACGGTGGTGATGGTGGCAAAGGCGGTAGCATCATTGCGATTGGCGATGAAAACATCAATACACTCGTTGCTTACCGCTACAACAAATTATTCAAAGCAAAGCGTGGCGAAAATGGCAAAGGAAGCAATCAGACTGGCGGTGGTGGAGAAAATAGATTTTTAAAACTTCCGCTCGGTACAGAAATTTTTGATATTACCGAAGGAAAACGCGAAAAAATTGGCGAAGTTACGGCACACAATCAAGAACTATTCTTGGCGGAAGGTGGAAACGGTGGTAGAGGCAATACACGCTTCAAAAATTCGACAAACAAAGCTCCACGATATGCAAAGCCAGGTGGGGACAGTATCTATCTTGAACTCGAGCTAGTCTTAAAATTGATGGCAGATGTTGGATTAGTTGGCTTCCCAAACGCTGGTAAATCAACTCTACTTAGTAATGTTTCGGCGGCTCATCCAAAAATTGCTAACTATGAATTTACCACACTCGAACCGTCTTTAGGGGTTGTTCAAATCAATGAATACGAATCTTTTGTAATGGCAGACATTCCAGGCATTATCGAAGGTGCACACGATGGCAAGGGGTTGGGTGGTCAATTTTTACGACACATTCAACGCACCAAAGTTTTACTTTTTCTCATCGATATGAACTCCAATAATCCCCTCAAAGATTATCAAATTTTACAAAAAGAATTACATCTTTACGACCCACACTTAGACAAAAAACCACACCTCATTGCATTAAGCAAACTGGACACAATCAATGAAAAAGATGAATTATTAACACTTCTGAAAGATGATTTTGAAAGTAAATTACATGAAAATATTATTCCAATCTCTGCGATTTCAAAAGAAAATTTAGCAGAATTAAAATTCACCTTACACAAAATCATCAAATCAACTTTATAGCTTATGATAAAGATAAAAGCGTGGCTCCAACTACTTTCTGTGAATGGAATTGGTAATGCAAAAGCAATAAAATTAGCACAACTTTTGGGTGAACCACAAACTTTTATCCACACCAATAAATTACAAGATGTAGATTTTATCACCGAAAGAGCAAAACAAGAATTGCGTCAAAATAATGAAGTTGAAAACTGGCAAAATATTACAAAACTCATCAAAAATTTTCAGATAAAATTCGTTTCAATTCTGGATGAAAATTATCCAGAATCTCTCAAGAATATTTTTGACCCACCTCCATTTTTATTCTATCGGGGAACTCTTAAAAAAGATGATTTCAGACGATCTTTAGCTATCGTTGGCACTCGTAAAGCCAGTAATTACGGTAAATTAATGACCAAAAAAATCGGTTCTAAATTAGCTCAAGCAGGTTTTACAATTGTAAGTGGATTGGCTTATGGCATTGATACCTTAGCACATTTTTCTGCACTGGAAAATGGTGCACGCACCATTGCAGTTATGGGTACTGGTGTTGACCAAATATATCCACCTCGCAATCGTGAACTCGCTGAAATGATTATCCAAAATGGTGCTTTAATTTCTGAATTCGTACCTGGTAGCAAAGCCGAACGCTGGAATTTTCCTATCCGAAACCGCATCATTAGTGGAATTTCTGTCGGATCTTTCATTGTGGAAGGTTCACAAAAAAGTGGTGCACTGCTTACCGCAAAATATGCTCTCGACCAAAATCGCGACATTTTTGCACTGCCCGGGGATGTAAATAGGGAAACTTCTGCAGGTCCAAATTATTTGATAAAACTTGGTGCAAAAATTGTTTGTTCAGCGAATGATATTCTGGAAGAATACGACTTTATCATAGAACAAACCGAAAACTCTGTACCAAAACTTTCTAAGGAGGAAGAAACCCTCTACCAAGTTTTACTGCAAAATAAACCAGAAATGCTTTTTGATAATCTTATTTTAAAAAGCAAAATGACAATTAGTCAGCTTTCTACCATTTTACTCTCATTAGAATTAAAAGGCATTATTAAGAAAGTGCCGGGCAATAAAATAGTTCCGTTAATTTAAGAAAAAAATGAAAATTACCAAAATTCTTGAAAAAATTATTTTGTCGCTACTAATTTCCGCAAAACATAACTTGACACCCACATTCCCATAATTGCAGGTAAATATACCACCGAACCGAGAGTTCCTCGTTTTCGTCCACGACTACCTGTCCATTCAGTTTCCGAGCCAGCTTCAAAGGGAAATTGAGGAATCGGTTTTTCGGTAGAATAGACCACAGGGATTCCCTTATAAATTCCACGCCTATGCAAATATTTGCGTAATTTTCTAGCAAGTGGACACACTTTTGTTTGGGAAATATCACAAAGTTCTATCTTGGCAGGATCAATTCGACTGGCAGCACCCATTGAAGAAATTACGGGAATATTTTTATGATAAACACTTTCTAAAAGACTTGCCTTTGGTCCTAGGCTATCAATTGCATCCACAACAAAATCGACATTTGACAATAAAAATTCACGTGATTCATCAGCACAAAAATCGCTGTAAATTTCAATTTCTAATTTTGGATTTATATCTAACATTCGATCGCGAACAACTTCCGTTTTCAGTTTACCAATCGTGCTATGTAAAGCCGGAATTTGACGATTCAAATTGGAAAATCCAATTGTATCGAAATCTACCAAAAGTATTTTACCTATCCCACTTCTAATAAGTGCTTCTGCCGCAAATGAACCAACGCCACCAAGCCCCATTACCACAACTTTTGTTTGTTGGAATTTTGCAATTGCATCACAACCAAATAACAATTCTGTCCGATTAAACTGCGTAATTTTATTCCCCAAAGTGTACATCTCCAAAAATATTTTTAAATGATTTTTTCTGTTTATTTTTTAACTCTGCGAAAGAAGCCAAATCAATTTTCTCTACTGTTAAGATTAAGTTTTTCAGGTGATTAAAATCGTCTTTTGAATCTGATGATTCTTGATATGGTGCATCTGTTTCGAAAAGAAAAAATCCGCGTTTTAAAATGTGTTGTATTACTTCGTTTTTCGGTAAAATAGAGCCAATCGAAAAAGCCAAATCAAACTCTGAAAATTTTTCAGCAATCTCTTTCGATGCTTTAAATCCGTGCAAAAAACCAAAAAATTTTGGAAAATTATTTTTCAATAATTTATAAAGTTCATAATGTTTTTTGACGCAATGAAAAACGACTGGCAAATTATAATTTTGTGCCAAAGCAAGCTGTTCTAATAATATTTTTTCTTGGAAATTTGCGTTATTTTTACGGCCATCTAACCCAATTTCACCAATTGCAATTATTTTTTTCTCATCACACAACTTAACTAAATCATCAAAATAATTTACCGCATTTTCCTCATAAATTGGATGAATGCCAGCACTCCAACTTACGCAATTTTCAAATTGTGCAAATGCTGGACTTTCAATCGCTTCAAACTCTTTCTTGCAAAGAGCGGAAGAGATAAAACCTTCAATTCCACATTTTCTGGCAGAAAAAATTTCTGCTCCCAAATTGTCGAAAATTCGTGATTCAGTAAGATGACAGTGAACATCAATCAAAACTTGAATTCAACTCCGATATTTGTGGTGGTGATAATTTCACCTTCACCCTCAATTTCAGAATCTCCGTTCAAATCTATGTATCGCTGTTGATAAGTTGCCACCAAAACACTGCTTTCTGAAAGCAAATAATTGATTTTTCCCTCAATAAAAGCAGACGGTGCTTTGAACTCAAATTTTTCCCATTCAAATTGCGTTTGCGAATAGGTAATTTCGGCACTACTCAATTTGGGAATAAAACTTTTTTTGAGAAGCAATGTACCAGAAAGCGATTTATTTGATTCGCCACCACTTGCATCTGCATACATATCTTGGTAAATAATAGAAAAATCAGCAATATTGAAAATATTTGAAGTAATGCTACCAAACCAACCTTTTGATTTTGGATAATTTATTGCATTTAGGGTCTCTTCTTTTGTTTTGATTGAATCTCCTGCAACAGTGGCACGCTGTTCATCGTAAAGTTGATCAAAGTAGGCAGGTGTAAATCCTTCGTTGAAATGACGAAATTCTAAATTTGCTTTGAAAATTAAAAATTCAGTGTAAAATCCTGGAAAGATAAAACCAGAATTCTCGAAGAATGGTTGGTCTTTATTTTTTCTAATTTCGGCAATTTCACCATAGTGGTAAAGTGAAAATAATTTATTGGTAAGAAGTGGAAGTTCATAATTGAAACCCCACGCGCCCACATCATTTTCAGGAAAATCTTTAATAGATGGGTTTCTCTTCAAATTTTCAGAAGTTTCGAACCAATCGTTAAATCCAATTGAGTCACCATTAATATCCACATAAATGTCTTCCCAATATGATGTATTAGCATCAACTTCATTATGCTCATTTCCATCAAATGGGAAATCATCAAAATAATCGTAATAACCATCGTTATCAGTATCTAACAACCCATTATTTTGATTGTTGTCAATCGCACCAATTAAACCAAATTTGATATTTTTCAAAAATGGAACATTTATTTTCTGCAAAGGCCGGAAAGAAAGTTGCCCTGCTAAAATATCGTTTTCAGTCACATCTGAAGTAAACAATTCAGTTTCTATTCCTGCAATAGGTACTTTTCCACCAATTTGCAAGCCCATTTGTTTGATTTCTGGGTATTTCAACATATTGGAATAATTATTCATAATCAAACCGTGACCAAGCGTGTAATTTGTGAAACCGCCAAATTTACCGTAAAACATATCACCACCTTGCCCATAGCGTAAATAATAAATTTTATTCACATAATCTTGCCATTCGTCCCAATCTTCTTCACGTACGTTACTCTCACTATCTATCAATAGTTCTATGTCTAATCCTGCGCCGAATTTACCAATTGTAAGTTCTGGCATCAAACGAATTTGTGTGTAAAATTCATCATTAAGCGATACAGACCCCAGACCGCCACCCAAATTGAGTGGTCCACTGTTTGGTGGTGATTCATTTTCTGTAATATTTTCTTCGACATTTTCCTCAATTTCTACATCTTCTGGAGTGGTTAGCGTAGAAGTTTTCGTTTGCGGAATTGACTGCGGATTTCGTATCTCTATTTTATTTTCTTCAGGTTGTTCGTCTGGCAAAATTGGTAAAACTGTCTCATTAATAAAAGCATCTACATTTGAGGGAATTAAATCAAAATCTATCTCCGACATCACAATATTCCCCGTATTCGTGGTTTCCCCCATTTGCCCTGCCGAAATGTGCATAGATTCACCACTCACTCTGTCTGTTAGGAGTACTTCACCTTCAAATGTAAAAAGTTGTGTCATCCCATTTTCCAAGATATTCACAAGAAAATTTGTCCCTTTTACAGAGGCAACTGCATTCGGTGTTTCAATCACAAATTCACTGCTACTTTTAGTTACTTTTGCCCAAATTTTCCCGAAATTAAGAATATTAATTTTCTTATCATTATTTATTTTGATGTTCAAGCTACTATTCGGAAATAATTTTACTATCGAATTATCTTCCATGAAACTAATAGCAGCATAAGATTCAATGAATGTTTTCACGACATCACTGTTGAACAATTTGTCTTTGCGTGATAATGGATAGTTCTGCGCATTTCGCAGTAATTGTGTATCCCCTTTTGTTTGAAGAACTTCCGCAATCGCATCAACCCCAAATAAATTCACAAACAACAAAAATGTTACCAATAGAATAATTATATTTTTCTTCATTTGTTCCTCCGATTTCTTTTTTTATGATGACAAACTTGGTGTCAAGTTTTTCGTTAAAATAAAAAAAACCCGAAATAAATCGGGTTTTCTTTTTGGATGAGTCAATAAGTTATATTTCAGAAACTTGAACTGCTCTCGCGCCTTTCTCGCCTTCTTCAATTTCAAACTGAACTGTTGCACCCTCATTCAAAGTTTTGAAGCCATCTGTTACGATATCTGAATAATGAACGAAATAATCTTGTCCATCTTCACAAGTAACAAACCCAAAACCTTTCTGGCCGTTAAACCATTTTACTTTGCCTTGTTTCATCTTGAACTCCTATCTTTTTTTGGGATAAATCCCTTTCAAAATGATGCGATTTGCATCACATCGACATATGTGCACCAACTTTTATTTGAGTGAAATATTGTCAAACTATTTTATTTTGAGCAATTAGAAAAAAGGACTCGCTTTAAAAAGCAAGCCCTTAAATCAAGTTTGGTGGACCCAAGAGGAATCGAACCTCTGACCGTCCGGTTATGAGCCGGAAGCTCTACCAACTGAGCTATAGGTCCATTCTATAATCGTGCTCAAAACAAATTTCGAAGTTTATATGTCAAGCACTTCCTATTCTTTCACATTAAAATTATTGATAAATTTCCTAAGGATATTACTCCTAGTAGGATGACGTAAT
The DNA here is from genome assembly GCA_964638205.1 of uncultured Candidatus Cloacimonadota bacterium. Classification (GTDB taxonomy): domain Bacteria; phylum Cloacimonadota; class Cloacimonadia; order Cloacimonadales; family TCS61; genus TCS61. The sequence continues at coordinate 7,197 of CAZWYK010000002.1, forward strand.
TTATTCAATGCTTTTTCTTCTATCTGGCGAATACGCTCACGCGTTACACTGAATATGTTTCCAACTTCTTCCAAGGTTCTGTGGTAACCATCATCTACCCCAAAACGAAGTCGAATAACCCTTTCTTCTCGTGATGAAAGTGTTTTCAAGACTTCATCCATCTGTTTTTGTAGCAAATTTCTTTCAGCGGTCCGTTCTGGTGTAATAGTGCCCTTATCCTCAATAAAATCTCCAAGCATACTGTCATCATCTTCATCGCCAATTGGTTTATCCAGCGAGACAGGTTCTTTCGTAATTGTGAGAATATTCTTAACTTTATCTACTGATAAGTCCATTTTATTAGCAATTTCTTCTGGATACGGCTCGCGTCCTAAGGACTGCATTAGTTTTCTACTTGTCCGCTTCACTTTATTAATTGCTTCAATCATGTGAACTGGAATGCGGATTGTTCTAGCTTGATCGGCAATCGCCCGCGTGATAGCTTGCCTGATCCACCAAGTTGCATATGTACTAAATTTGAAACCTTTGCGGTAATCATATTTTTCCACTGCACGCATCAAACCAGTATTCCCTTCTTGAATGAGATCTAAAAAATCTAAACCACGATTATTATAGCGTTTCGCAATACTTACCACTAATCGCACATTTGCTTCAATCATTCTGTTTTTTGAACGCTCTTTCGTGTTTTCACCGAGCGAAATTTCATAAAGCAAATCGGTTAATTCTGTTGAGGTCATTTTTGTCTCAAGCTCAACCCTACGAATTTTGCGACGTGCATTTTTGATTTTTCGCAATGTTTCCACAAAAACGCTTGGTTCGATGTTTGTTTCTTTGAAAACTTCTTGATATTCTTCTTCCGATTTATCTGCTTTTCTACCGAAAGTACAAATTTCATCAATGGAATATTTCCGAATTTTAGAGAGATGGTCTATCGATTTTTGACTAGTGTCAATTCTATTCACTAAACTGCGAACGCGATATACCATCCGTTTCAAGAATTTTTCATTATATTTGAAAGATTGAAATAATTCGACTAATTCCATTCTTTTTTTCGTTAAATTTTTCAAATCAATTGGCACACCATTTACATCCAAATCTTCTTCATCAAGGACTTCACCAACTTCATTTAAAATGGATTCCGCTTTACTAATCATATGTTCGTATTTATTTACCATTGATGATTCTTGTGCTTTATCCATCCAAGTTCCATATTCAATTTTGATGATATGATTTATTTTAATGCGACCTTCTTTGTAACGGTGAAGAAAATTCTTCATTTCTCGAAGTGTGCTACCACTCATAAAAATATATTTATTTATCTGCTGCTGACCATTTTCAATTTTTTTGGCAATACGGACTTCACCTTCTCTGTCCAAAAGCGGAACGCGACCCATTTCGCCCAAATACATTCGTACTGGATCATCGTAGTAACGTTTATTAGTGAATTTTTTTGTTGGTTTTTCTTTTTTGAGAATTTTATTTTTCTTACTCACTTTTTTGCGTGTTTCATCGACCAATTCGATTCCTTCCTTGGATAATTCGTCAATTATATTTTCAATTTTATCCAAAAATATCGGGTTATTTGGTAAAGTGTCATTTATTTCCTTAAAGGTTAATGAGTCCTGATTTTTCTTTCCCATCTTGATTAATTTGGCCACACATTCGTTATAACTAATCATTTTTCTCCTTAATAAAACGTTCTACTTACTACCTTTTTATTCAACTTTGCAATTTCTTTTTTCAATGCATTTTTTCGAGAATAATACTCTGAATTCTCTATACCATCTTTTATTTTTCTATTTATTTCGGCAAGCTGAAAATTCAATTTTCTTGCTTTCAGTCCATTTACCACTTCATCAAAATCCGCCTGAGGAGCTTCTAAAATTAAAAATTCAGCAATTATATTTTGAATATTTTCATCTCCAATTTGCTCAATTTTTGAAGACAAATCATTCAAAGAAGCAAAATTACTCATTAAAAATTCAAATATTTTTTTGTACTCCTCTTTAAAAAAATAACTCGAATCTATTGATTGTGCAACTTTTTTTTGCTCAATTTTTGAGTTGATGATAAACATCAACACATCTTTTTCATCTTGAAATTTATCCAAATGAATTTCTACCGATTTTTGTGCTATATTTTTCCTCTTCGGCGGTTTTACTTTTGAATAAATAGCGTGTTCCGAAATCGCAAAAACTTCGCCCAATTCTTTAATAAATAATTCTTTTGAAATTTCATCTTCAATCTCATTCATTACCTCTAACAGAAGGAATAATTTTTGCTTTTCATTTAAATTTTGTGAAATATCCTTTTTCAAAAAAACGGACAATGATTTTGCTTGCGAAATTTTAGTCTGCATTTCATCTATACCATTATCCACAATGAAGTTATCTGGGTCGGCATCATTCGGGAAATCAACAATTTTTGCAGACATACCAAACTTCAAAATATTAGAAGAAGCACGAATTGCCGCTTTTTTTCCAGCTTTATCACCATCATAAAGCATCACAATGTTGGCAGTATATCGACTCAATAAATTTATCTGGCCATCCGTGAGCGATGTTCCCAACGACGCTACCGAATTTGTAAAACCATTTTCGTATAATCGCAGAAAATCGGTGTAACCTTCACAAACAAAAACCACATCTTTTTTGGCAATATCATATTTGGTTGTATTCAAACCATAAAGTTCATTACCCTTCGTGTAAATACTTGTAGTTGGTGAATTTACATATTTTCCACCACTCTGACCATCGTGTAAAATTCTGCCACCAAAAGCAACCACTTTACCTATGTGGTCATAAATGGGAAACATCAATCTTTCTCGAAAAAGATCGCTGTTGTTCGAAGTAAAAAGACCTGTTTCTACCAAAATGTTGCTGTTAATTTGATTTTTGAGAAGATAGTTTTTTAAACCAGCAAAACTATCTAATGCGTAACCAATCTGAAACTTATTTATCGTCTCTGCCGAAATCCCCCTTTTTTGCAAATACTCTTTCGGAAATTTTCCAAATTGGTGTAAATTTTGATGATAATAATCAACCGTAAGTTGATATATCTTATAAATTAAATCTTGTTTCGTATCTTTTTTTTGAAAAGTATTTTGAACGGTAATTCCGACTCTTTTTGCTAGTTTTTTAAGTGCATCGATAAAGGAAATTTTTTCGTAATCGCGTACGAATGTAGCGGCATTTCCACCTTTTCCACAACCAAAACATTTGAAAATTTGCTTCTTCTCACTAACAACAAACGAAGCCGTTTTTTCATCGTGAAACGGACAACGCGATTTGTAGTTACTCCCGGTTTTTTTCAACGGAAAATACTCGCCGATAATGTCGACAATATTGGTCATTTCTAAAATTTTATCTATCTGCGATTGATCCATTTAATTTCCTTTTTCAAAAGAAAAGCCATCTTTTTTAAATAACGCTAAACACACGTCCACAACTTTTGCATCATACAATTTACCACGATTTTTGGCAATTTCTGACAATGCAGCATCAATGCTTAATGCTGGCCTATACGGTCTATCGAAAGCCATTGCTTCCACCACATCTGCCACACAAATAATTCGTGAACCGATATCTAATTTATCGCCAGTTGTTCCATTGGGATAACCAGAACCGTCCATTTTTTCATGATGCTGCAGAACCATTTTTGCTACCGACCAATCAAAGTCAACTGCATTGCTTAAAATGTCAAATCCAATTTGTGAATGTGTTTTAATGAGTGCGTATTCGAGGTCTGAAATTTTTTCTATTTTTGTCAAAATTTCGGTTGGAACATTTATTTTACCAATATCATGAATCCTTGCTGCCATTTTAATATCAGTAATTTCATGTTTGGATAACTTCATTTTTTGTGCGATAGCTACTGAAATTTTTGCCACACTTTTTTGATGTGCAACAGTGTATGGATCACGCAAACTCAAAGTTGAAACCAATACATTGATCGTACCGTCAAATGCTTTTTCTAATTTTTCATAATTTATTCTTAACTCTTTTTCAGCTTTCGAAAGAACTTTTTCGTGTAAAATAAAATATAAAACCATACCAATTATGGCAAACATCAGAAGAGCAATCTCACTCAAAAGCGCCTCAGCGCCAATTAACGGTTCGATAATAAAGTCCACGATAACTACACCTAACGCAAACAAAAATATCATTGTTAAAAAAAGATATTCAGATTTTAAATGTCTTTCATTTGTTTGGCGATATTTATTCAAATAAACAATCGAAATTGGCACCGTCCCCATAAAATAAACAATTGAGCGTAAATAATCAATATTGTTGGGTAATCCCCAATCTATCCCGCCACTAATTTCATGTTTAGGCTGAATATTACTAAAAGCTGAGAGAATCGTTACTGCAAAACCATATATGAAAATTATACCAAAACCCCACCATGCCGAGATTTTCGGAAATTTCAAATGAACAAAAAGATGCCCCAATAGCCCATTTGCAAAAGTGATCAAAATTGAACTGACTATTAACATCCAGGTTATTCCAGTTGCACTGTGGGTGAAAATAGTCCCTGCAAATGCCCCCGAAAAACAGACCAAAGTAAACAACAAAAAAACAATAAAAACATTGCGTCCTACTGTTGTTTGATTTTTTTTCCATTCTTGATAAAATCTATAAGTTATGAAAGAAAATACAAAACTAATCGGTGCGTAAACAATCCCCGTAAACGAAAAATTATTTTCCATAATTTCTTATTTTGTGAATAAAATCACAGTAACCCCATCACCGCCAGATTCGGGTGGGGGCGAAAAAAAATCGACAATATTCTTATCAGTTCGCAAATAAGTTCTCACTTTTTGCTTCAAAATCCCGCTCCCTTTCCCGTGCACAATTCGCCCCATATTTTGCCCACTCAAGATGGCATTATCAATGAATTTCTGAAGCTTTGGCAAGGCTTCGTCAAATGTGTTCCCCAAAAGCTTCAGTTCCAATTTTACTGAATTTTGTGGAATTAAAACAACCTTTTGTTTTTCGCGTTTTTTTCTTTTTATTGTTTCATATAACTTCTCTTTCGAGATCGCAAAAGTGATGCCATTCATATCTACTTTTACGTTGTTTTTGACAATATCCACCACTACTACTTCCGTCTCGAAATCGGCTAACCAAGCTGTTTGCCCAACTCTAATTTTTGATATTGATTTTCTAGTCGAACCGTTTAATTTACCTTCAATTTCTGCGAATTCTTTATTTTTTTTTACAACTTTTTGAAACGATTCTTGAAGCGATTTTTTATCCTGTTTTTTAATTTTAAAAATTTCGGTATTCAACTCTTTTTGAAGCGTTGTTAAAAAACTGCGTGCTTCTTTTATAGATTTTTTTTTGATCTCTTTTGTCTCGTTTTCTTGGAATTCAATTTTATGTTCGTATTCTTTAATTTTTTGTTTTAATAAAGCAGATTTTAATTTAAATTGATAATTTTGTCGTGCTAATTCTTTCTTTTCTTCCGACATTTTTCTTAAAATGTCGGTCAATTCTATACTTTGCCTCCCGGCAAGTTTACGCGCACGATTAACCAACTCTACATCCATTCCTAATTGCGATGCAACCTCAATAGCAAAGCTATTTCCTGGCAACCCTAAATTAAATTTATAGGTCGGCTGATGTTTTTGATAATCAAATTGCATTGCAGCATTTACACAATTTACATCGTTTTCTGCGAATAATTTCAGAGCTGTGTAATGCGTTGTAATCACACCCATTATCGAATTTTGTGCAATCCTTTCTAGGATAGATTGAGCGAGTGCAGAGCCTTGTTCTGGGTCGGTAGCTGCACCAATTTCGTCAATCAAAACAAGCGTTTTTTCATTACCATTTTGCACCATTTCTTTAATTTTTTTTATGTGTGAAGAAAATGTGCTCAACGCATTTTCAATCGATTGATGATCACCAATATCAGCAAATATTTGTTCAAAAACTCCCACTTCGCTTCCCTCTTTTACGGGAATTGGTAAACCCGAAAGTGCCATTAGAGTAAGTAAACCAACCGTTTTTAGGGTAATCGTTTTTCCACCCGTATTCGGTCCTGAAATAATAAGTAATCTGAAATTCTTACCTAATTCCAAATCAAACGGAATTACTTTTTCCAAATTTTTGAATGCCAAAATCAAAAGTGGATGCCTTGCTTCAATCAATTTCAAAGATGGTTTCTGTGAGATTTCTGGGATTGTACAATGCAATTTGTTCGAAAATCTAGCAACAGCAAAATAGTAGTCCAACTTTTGTAAAATTTTTGTGTTTGACACGATGTCGTCTTTACGATATTTTATTTCATCGCAAAATTCTTTAAAAATACGAAAAATTTCGCGTTTTTCTTCATTCAAAAGCAAATCCAATTCGTTGTTGCCAGCGACCACTTCTGCCGGTTCCAAAAACACAGAAGACTTGCTGTGACCGTGCGTGATGCCCTTTACAAAATGCGCGGCTCCTTCCTTTATCGGAATGACATATCGTCCATTTCGCTGCGTCACAATTTCGTCATACACAAATTTACGTGATTTCAAATTTTGAATTTTACTGTTCAGTTCAGAAATAATGTTCTTGCGCAATCTTACTTTTCGGCGGCGAATTATCAGCAACTGCTTGGAAGCAGAATCTTGAACTTCGCCTTCGGCTGAAAAAATTTGGTTAAACCTAATCGTTAACTCTGGCAATTGAATTATTTGTCGAATTAATTTTAAATAATTGGGAAATTTCTCCGCATCATCAAAATTTTGTTCAATCTCATTTGAAGCAAGAATGTTAAAATAAATTTGACGAAATTCAACAAAGTTGTAGGTTTCATGTTTAAAGTTTAGCAGTAATTCATCAATTTTGGAAATATTTCCAAAATTATACATCTTTTTTTCAGTGAGTAAATCTTGTAATTCTTTCGTTAAATTTAGTTTTTTTTCAATCGTGTTTTTGTTTTTTAATGGATGCAGTTTTACAGCAATTGCTCTACCTAATTCCGATTGGCATTCCGAACTGATTTGATTTTTTATTTTGTCAAATTCAAGTTGATAAAATGTATCCATTCAATAAATTACTGCGATATTTTTTTCTGCAGTTCTTCTGTTTTTTCGTTAAGTTGTGGATATTTTATTTTCAAATCGCTTGTAATCGTCTTTACATATTTCGTGATTATTGATTTATTAGCTAAATCATCGATTTGTTGTGCGAAAGGTGAAATTTCCAACAACATCAAAATAATAGCGAGTAAAACCCCAAAATTAATGACACCAAAAACACCACCAAGAAGTCTATCTAATCCAGACAAATTAAGAAAACTAACAATTTTTTTCATAATTACGACTATTAATTTTCCAACAATTATTACTAAAATAATTATCAGAACATATGACAAAATGGTGGCCAATAACTCACTAAATTCAAATTGACTTATAAGATAAATTTTTGTGGAACCACCAAAATTTCTAATTAAAATAAAAGTAGCAATTAGACAAATGAAACCAGTTACAATGGAGACAAACCCTTTTTTGATGCCGCCTAAAAAAAATAACAATAAAATCACACCCAAAATAATGTCTAAAAAATACATCGCACCTCCTTCATGGTTTACACCAAAAATCAATAATGGGGAGAATTTTTCTCCCCATTATCACATAAAATAAATTTTACTTTGTTGCAGTTAAATTAGAACCTTCTGCGTTTTCTCATCAACTTGATTTGCTTCCTAACTGCTTCTTTCTTTTTTCTGCGACGCTCAACTGTCGGTTTTTCAAAATATTTATTTTTTTTAATATCGGAAAGAAGACCAGCTCTTTCGCAAGATTTTTTGAATTTTTTCAAAAGAATTTTGAAATGTTCACCGTCTTTTGCAATTACCTTAGGCACTAAAAATCACCCCCTTTTTCTTAAACTTAAACAGAGGATGGCATTCTTTTTCTCAATCTTTTAATGTCAAGCAAAGAAAAACAAGGCTTTAAATTTACAAAAAATGCTACTATTGGAAAATCTTTCAAAAAAATAGCTTGAACAAATAAAGATGTTTAAAATTCTGACTCTTCATATTTTAAATTATTGGAGGAACATATGTTTGAAGGAATGAGGAGACACGCATCTTGGATAGTTCTAGTTATTGCTGGAGCTTTTATTTTATCAATGGCAATTAGTGGAATCACATCTATTTTCACAAAAACTGAATCTTTGGGGGTTATTGCAGGAGAAAAGATTAGTTTCGAAAATTATCGCACAATTTTAGAAAATGCTTTCGCAAATCATGCACGCCAAAATCCAGATAGTACAATTGATGATGAGCAAGCAAAAAAACTTAATAATGAAACTTGGGACCAAATTGTCCAAGAAATTTTGCTTTCAAAAGAAATTAAGGCGCGTCGAATAAAAGTAACGCAAGAAGATATCCTCACAAAGATTAAAGAACCAGCCGAAGATATTAAGACAATGGCTGATTTTCAAACTGATGACGAATTCGATATTAACCTTTATTTTACTGCCCTCGAAGAAAATCCAGATTTTTTTAATTACATCGAAAGACGAATCAAGGGTTCACTTCCATACGAAAAATTATACAACAATGTAAAAGCAGAAATTGTTCTAACTGAGGAAGATGCAAAACAGCAATACATTGATGCGAACAACAAAGCAGACGCAGATATCATCTATTTTGAGGCAAACAAAATGAAAGTAAATGCAACCGATTCTTTAATGAAAATTTACTACGAAACAAATAAGGAAGACTTCAAAAAAGGACCGGCACGAAAATTGAAATATGTGAAATTAGTTTTGGAAGCTAGTGAAGAAGATAAGCAAACCTCAAAGGCAAAAGCTGACTCGATTTTCAAGGTAGTTTCAAGCGGAATGGACTTTGCTGAAGCTGCCAAAGAATTATCGGAAGGACCATCTGCTGACAAAGGTGGAGATTTAGGTTATTTCACAAAAGAACGAATGGTGGCTGAATTTTCCGATGCCGCATTTTCAATGAAAAATGGAGAAATCAGTCAACCTGTTTTAACACGTTTTGGCTGGCATGTCATCAAGGTTTATGACAGAAAAACTAACAAAGAAAGCGGTGCAGAAGAGGTAAAAGCAAGCCACATTCTCATCAAAAGCGAACCATCCGAATCAACAATTGCAAATTTAGAAATCGTGGCAAGCGATCTTTTCCAGGTAGCTAAAAAAAATGGTTTAGAAAAAGCATCAGAAACTTTCTCTTACGAAATCTCAGAAACTGAAGAGTTTTACGAAGACAGTAAATACATCAAAGGAATTGGTTCGGAAGATGCACTTTTAAAATTTGCTTTTTCCAAAAAAGTCGGAAAAATTAGTGAACCACTTAAAGACAGAAGTGGCAACTATTTTGTTACCGAAATTTCATTCAAAATCGGTGACCACTACCAAGATTTTGAAGCACAGAAAAAATCGATTAAACTTAAAACTGAAAAACAGTTGAAAAGCGAAAAAGTTAAAGCATTAGCACAAGATTTCATTAAAATTCATAAACCTTCAGATTTCTTGACTGCAGCTAAAAAATTAGATTGGGAAATCATCGAAGCAACTGAAATTACAACCGATGGGACCATTAAAGGTTTGCGCAAAAATGACGATTTGAAAAACGCAATCCTCGCAGGTAAAGTTGGCGAAAACACCGAATTAATTTCAGATGAAAGCGGTGCATACATTGCGGTTATCAAAAACCGTGAATTACCCGACTTGGAAAAATTTGAGATTGAAAAAGAGACTTTACTAAAAGAAGCTCAAGAAAAAGAAGAGACCAAGCATTTGAACGATTGGTGGCGTGAATTGCGTAACAACGCAAAAATAGAAGATAATCGAAAAAATTATTATTCACTTTAAATTGTGAATTATGTTCTGAAAAAAACGGGCTTTAAGCCCGTTTTTTGTGTTCTGGAGGTAAATTTATGATATATTTAGATTACAATGCAACTACACCGATTGACCCAAAAGTAGCGAAAGCAATTTTGCCTTTTCTATTGGAAAATTTTGGAAACCCATCAAGCTCACATTCTTTTGGTTTAATCACACAAAAGTCCATCGAAAAAGCACGTAAACAAGTGGCAAAACTCATTAATGCAAAATCGAAAAACATCATTTTTACTAGTGGTGGTACCGAATCGAATAATTTCGCCATCAAAGGTGTAGCATTTGCAAATCGTTCAAAAGGTAACCACATTATTATTTCTGAAATCGAACATCCAGCGGTCATTGAGGTTTGTCAATCTTTGGCAGAAAACGGATTTGAAATTTCCAAAATTCCCGTTGATAAATTTGGTTTAATTAATTTAAGCAAATTAAAAAATGCACTCAAACCAACCACTATTCTCATTTCGGTGATGCACGCAAATAATGAAATTGGCACCATTCAGCCAATTGACAAAATTGGTGAAATCGCCAAAAAGAACAACATCATTTTCCACTCTGACGCAGCTCAATCTTTGGGCAAAATCACTGTTGATGTGCAAAAGATGAAAGTAGATTTACTCTCAATTGCTGGTCACAAAATCTACGCACCAAAAGGAATTGGCGCACTTTACGTTCGAAAAACCACACATTTACAAAAGCAAATTCACGGCGCTAATCAAGAAAATAATTTTCGTGCTGGTACTGAAAATGTAATGGGAATTGTCGGTTTGGGTGAAACCTGTGAATTAGCAAAAAATAATTCTGCCAAAAATTATGAAAATCTGAAATTCTTACGAGATAAATTACACAAAAATTTAGCAAAAATTACTAATCTAAAATTAAATGGCTGTTTAGCAAAATCT
>CAZWYK010000002.1:18061-25387 GCA_964638205.1 uncultured Candidatus Cloacimonadota bacterium
TCTTTCCCATCTGATAATCCGAACCTTTACGAACCCAATTCTATATCTCCCAATTTTTCAAAAAACTAAATAAATCTTCAAAATTATCTTCAAAATTAGGAGATACATCAACTCTTAAATACGGCTTTTCTTTTGAAAGCGTAGTGTAATTGCACCAACCTTCAAATGATTCTAAAAAATAGCCAAAATAAATTCTATTTGCATCGGAAATATCTATTTGATAGCATATTGTGCCACATGGAAGAATAGATTTATCTCGTAAATTTAGATCCATTTTAACTAATTAGCGCTTCTGCTAAGACCTCTTTAACTGTATCAACCAAAATAATCTTCATTCCTTTTTTAATTTCTTCTGCGACCTCTTTTAAATTTGGTTCATTCTTTTTGGGGATGAGAAGTGTTTTGATTTTAGCTCGTTTCGCAGCAATCATTTTTTCGGCTAAACCACCAATTGGCAAAACTCTTCCGGAAAGGGTAATTTCGCCCGTCATTGCAATGTCATGTCGCACTTTTTTGTTGGAAAGAATAGAAATAATCGCGGTAGCAATGGTTACTCCTGCCGATGGTCCATCTTTTGGAATTGCTCCTTCTGGAATATGAAGGTGTAGGTCGCAATTTTTATAGAAATCTTCCTTGAAACCATATTTTTGGGCGTGTAATCTAGCGTAACTGTAAGCAGCCTGTGCAGATTCCTTCATCACATTTCCTAATTGACCGGTCAATTTAATGGCACCTTTTCCTTTCATTTTTACGACTTCCACTTGCAGAGTTTCACCACCGAACATTGTCCACGCCAAACCAGTTGCCACGCCAACCGTATCGTCTCTATTTACTTCAGAATAAAGATGTTTAGGAACGCCCAAATATTTTTCTAAATCAGCAGGTTTTATAGCAATTTTCTTACTACTTTTGTTTTCTAAAAATTCTTTCACAACTTTCCTGAGAATAGTAGAAATCTTTCTTTCTAAATCACGTACACCGGCTTCACGAGTATAATCTTTGATAATGCTTTCAATTGTTTTTTGCTGATAATTTAGTGTAATTATATCTTTCAAATCATGTTCTTTTATCACTTTTGGAACGAGATGCTTAGTCGCGATGTGTGCTTTTTCGAAAGCGGTATAACCGGGAAGTTCAATAATCTCCATTCTGTCTAAAAGCGGACGCGGAATAGCACTGAGTGTATTTGCGGTTGTGATAAAAATAACTTGTGAAAGATCGTATTCAAAATCAAGATAATGATCGCGGAAACTATGATTTTGTTCTGGGTCCAAAACTTCTAAAAGTGCCGCTGTTGGGTCACCTCGAAAATCGCGACTCAATTTATCAATTTCATCCATCATAATGAGCGGATTTTTGGTACCTGCTTTTTTCATACTTTGCATAATTACGCCCGGGAGTGCACCAACATAAGTTCGGCGATGTCCGCGAATTTCTGCTTCATCACGCACTCCTCCAAGTGAAAGACGCACAAATTTTCTGCCCATCGAACGAGCAAGAGATTTTCCTAAAGATGTTTTTCCAACACCGGGAGGTCCCACAAAGCACAAAATTTGACCCTTCACTTTTTTGGCTAATTTTACGACAGCAAGATATTCCAAAATGCGTTCTTTTACTTTTTCCAGTCCATAATGATCATCGTCGAGAATTTGTTTGGCATCTTTTAACTCAAATTTTTTTAATTTTGGTTCTTCCCACGGAATTTCCAAAAGCCAAGAGAGATAGTTATAAAGCACCGAATATTCGGGTGAATGGCTATTCAAACGAGCAAATTTTTTCAGTTCTTCTTCCGCTTTTTTGCGAACTTCATCGCTCAAATTCAATTTTTTAATTTTATTCTTAAAATCCAAAGCATCAGATTTATCATCTTTCGTAATGCCCAGTTCACGATTTATTGCCTTTAGCTGCTCGTGTAAATAATATTCTTTCTGCATTTTATTCAAGCGCGTAGTAACAGTGTGGTCGATTTTATCTTCCAGTTTCAGAATTTGAATCTCTTCCGAGATTATTTCGTAGACTCTTTCGATTGAATCAAAAAGATCTTCTACTTCAAAAAGTGTCTGTTTCACATCTGTATCTAACTGAATATTCGCAACCGAATAGTAGAAAAACTCAGCTGGATCAGTAGTTTTTTCAAGTGGTTCAAGTGCTTCAATCGGAATCATTTTATTCAATTTAACATAATGGCGCAGTGCTTTTTTATATGAACGAAGGAGTGCTTCCATCTCTAATTCATCATGAGAAGTTGTCTTTTTCAGATAATAATACGAAGCTTCCAAATGAGTGGATTGACGGATATATCGTTCTACTTTAATGCGTTTTTCGCCTTCAATGAGCAATCTCATACTGCCATCTGGGAGTTTCAAAACTTGCAAAATTGTACAAACAGTTCCCACGCGATACAAATCTTTTGCACGTGGATCTGACTTGCCATCCACTTTACTTTTCTGACTAATGCAAATAATTTTATTGTCGTTTATCAATGCTTTTTGTGTCGCATTTAGTGACTGTTCACGCCCCACAATAAGTGGCGTAATCGTGAAAGGTAAAATCACTGTATTTCGTAACGGAACTACGGGATGTCTCTTGTTCTCTTCTAAAATAAAATTATCGCCGCCTATTTTCATTTTTATCATTTTAACCTCCAGTTTCTAATAAATTGTTTTTCTCCTAAAAAATATTTTTGCTTTTTTGGTCAATCATTATCTTTTTGAAAACTCAAAAGAATCAAAATTGAAACCAATCGAAAAATGGTATTTTACATTTGCAAAATTTTCATCTGTTCCACAGCCAACTCGAATTGGTCCCAAAATTGTTTTGTAACCAAGCTTTAAACCAATACTTTTATACTCAAACTTTTCTGGTTGCCAAAAATCCACATCACCTAAATTAAGAAAGCCTATCTCCAAATCTGCAAAAAAAGTTTTTTGTATACAAAAACGCGTTGCTATCGTGTGGATTTTGAAAATTGGAGCGCTCATTTCGGCGTAATTTAAATTCATAAAACTATCGAAACCACCAACATAAAATGGGTCAAAATCTTCGTTAGAATTTTCAAAATAAGAACCATATTCAAATTTGTATTTCACTGAAATGTGCTCGTTAAATGGTAGTAACATTTTGATGCGAGAATATGCTTTACGGTTACCTTTTTCACTGAAAACACCAGCTTTTGCAGTGGAAAATTTAAATAACATTTGAGCTCCACGCATCGAAAAAGTCACATCATCTAAACTTTCATGATATGCTTTGATGCCAACTCCAGAAGAATGATATTCGCGTTCTTCAAATGTCGCAATGTCTTTGTATAAGTTAATATTGTACGCATAGCCAAACCCCTCCAGGATAAATGCTTCCGAGATAAAAATACCGACTCCGACATTAGCATTTACCTCAAATGACTTTACCCTTTTAACAATTTCTTGGTTTTCGTAAGAATAGATAAATTGCTCGCTAAAATTGGTAAATATACGAAAATAAGCACCGTAATGCTTACCATAATTTTTCACATAATCGCTGATGAAACTGCTCCTGTTCCCAACTTGTGCATTGAGTAATAAATTAGAATTATTTTGAACTACATTATTCAAATTTAGCGTTAAACTTGTGAAAATCCCTTCATCGGAATTTAGTGAAATATTCACGCCCAATTTTTCGCGTTTTTCCTCTTTTACATTCAATTGTAATATATTTTCTTCATTAAATTTAACAACCGGATAGATGCTCGAAAACAGTTGTGAATTATAGTTTTTTTTAATTGCTAACAAAATTTCATTTTTTTTATAAATGCTATTTTCGGTTAATTTAAAATATTCTTTAATCTTTTTTTTACTCAAAAAATTATTGCCTTTCACTTTAATTTTTGACAGTTTCAACTGTTTTGAATTCGTAAATTTTGCTCTTTTATTTTTCCTTTTTGGGAAGCTACTCTCAGCGAAATATTTACGAGCTATTTTTTCACCACGAGCTATTATTTCTTGTTTTTTGGTAAAATCGAGCAGTTCAAATTCTGCTAAATTTGGCGATATTGTTAGGTCGCAATAATTTTGCGATTTTTTCATATTTTCCGAAATATTTATGTTAACTGTCTGCTCCAAAACATCAATTAAATTTTTCAAATCTGCATCTTTTTTTAACGGTGAACTCGCCTTAATCCCAATAACAAAATCCGCCCCCATATCCTTTACAATTTCGGCTGGCAGGTTAGACACAATACCCCCATCAATATAATATTCACCGTTTAAATCAAATGGTAAAAATACGCTTGGAAACGACATTGATGCACGCATTGCTTCGTGAAGTGCCCCCGATGCAAAAACTTTTTTTTCACCCGTTAAAACATTTGTTGCTACACATCTGAATGGGATTTGAAAATCATCAAAATTAGTAGCAGATTGATAAGTTAAGTCAAATAAAAAGTTAATTAAATTATTGCCTGAAATAAAAGCAATCGGTAGTTTGGGAATGTAATTTTTGTCTAAATCAAAAAAATAATTTGCATAAGGCAACCAACGTTTTTGTCCAATATACACATCTTCCCGCGGAATTGATTCGTCAAAAATATCTAACCAATCTAATTCCATAAATATTTTTTCAATCTCTTTTCCAGAATAGCCAATCGCATAGAGCCCACCAATAACCGCACCAGTACTGGTACCAGCAACATAATCTATCTGAATCCCATATTCGTCTATTACTTTCAACACACCAATATGTGCTAAACCACGTGCACCACCACCACTGAGCGCAAGCCCTATCTTCTCTTGCGAATGCAAAAAAAGTGAAATGACAATAAATATTCCAATAATTACTTGCTTTTTCATAATGAGAAAGACGGGACAAAAAGCCCCGTCTTTTGTAAAGTTTTTTCTTTCAGTATTTTTAGAAAATCCCTAAAAATTTCTGAATATGGGGAGAAAAAGCCACAATTAATCCAGCAAACACAATACTTACCATACTCATAAGTTTAATCAAAATATTGATGGAAGGTCCAGCGGTATCTTTGAACGGATCGCCAACTGTATCTCCAACTACTGTCGCAGTGTGAATATCAGAACCTTTGCCACCATGTGCTCCTTTTTCAACATATTTTTTTGCATTATCCCAAGCACCACCAGAATTATTCATCATAATCGCAAGTACAAAACCTGTTGAAAGTCCACCAGCAAGTAACCCAAGCACACCAGCTACGCCGAGAATCATACCGATTATAATGGGTGTAAGAATTCCGAGAAGAGCCGGAGCAACCATCTCTTTTTGGGCACCAATCGTAGAAATTTTCACACATTTTGCATATTCTGGTTCAGTAGTTCCTTCTAAAATACCTGGAAGCTCTTTGAATTGACGACGCACTTCCGCTACCATATCACCAGCAGCACGACCAACCGCCTTCATTGCAAAAGCTGCAAATACAAAAGTTACCATAGCACCAAAGAAGATACCAATTAGAAATTTGGGATTCATCAAATTAACTTGAAAATAGCTCATAAAATTTGCAATAGTTGCTTCATTGACGGCTACTTTGAGTTTTTCACCGTTAATCATAACCATTTCGATAAACTCTTGCCCATTGAGAAGGAGCCCAGTACGAACTTCTTCGAGATAGGCAGCGAGAAGAGCCATCGCGGTAAGTGCTGCAGAACCAATAGCAAAACCCTTACCGGTTGCAGCCGTAGTATTTCCGACACTGTCAAGCGCATCTGTCCTTTGACGAACTTCTTTGGAAAGTTTCGACATTTCGGCATTTCCACCGGCATTATCTGCAATCGGACCGAATGCGTCCATCGCGAGAGTTACACCGAGAGTTGCCAACATTCCAACTGCACCAAACCCAATACCGTAAAGCCCTATTTCAGGGAACATAAAACCCTTACTAACGCTAAATGCAGCCAAAATACCAATACCAATTATGATAACTGGTGCGGCGGTAGACTTCATACCAACCGCAAGACCATCTATAATGACAGTAGCCGGGCCATATTCACCTTGTTTTGCGATTCCTCTCGTCGGCGAATATGCATCAGAAGTAGATCTTTCGGTAAAATAACCAATGAGAATCCCCGCAAAAAGTCCAATCACACTTGCCAAAAATACACCGAATGCATATTCAGCAGGAAGCATTATTTTAGTAATAAAATAAGCCGCAATCGCGATGAGAATCGAGCTGCCATAAACACCTTTATTGAGTGCAAACATTAGTTCTTTTGTGCCAGCATTTTCTTTGGTAGAGACTAAGTAAATTCCAATAATAGATAAAAATGCACCCACACCAGCAAGCACCATTGGAGCAGTTACAAATTTGATTGCCCATTCGTGCATGATAGCAGTTCCGTGACCAAAAATTTGTGTTACGGCAGCCATACCAAGTGCGGCAGTAGCAAGAATTGAGCCTGCGTAAGATTCATATAAATCTGCTCCCATACCAGCAACATCACCCACATTATCACCCACATTATCAGCGATTGTAGCTGGATTACGCGGATCATCTTCGGGAATACCAGCTTCCACTTTGCCAACTAAATCTGCTCCAACATCAGCAGCTTTTGTGTAAATTCCACCGCCGAGACGAGCAAATAAAGCCTGCGTTGAAGCACCCATTCCAAAACTGAGCATAATTACGGTAATTGTGTGAAGCGTCATTTCGGGGTGAGTTTTCCCCCACCAAATTAAAATATAAAACCAAGCTGAAATATCTATGAGAGCAAGCCCGACAACGACTAATCCCATCACACCACCAGCACGGAAAGCAACTTTAAGACCTTTATTCAAACTAACAGAAGCACCTTGTGCGGTACGATTTGAAGCAAGCGTAGCCGTATTCATACCGATGAAACCTGCCAAACCACTGAAAATTCCGCCAGTAAGGAAGGCCCACGGAATAAGTGGATGAAGTACATGTAAAACATGCGCCATCACATTAAACAAAACAAAAGCAATCGCGAAAAAAATGCCAACACCTTTATATTGCTGCCAAAGATATGCAAAAGCACCGTCGCGAACATGTTTTGCAATTTTCTGCATTTGTTCATTTCCTGAGTCTTCTTTTTTCACCCCTCGATAAAAAATAAAAGCAAAAATCAAGGCAATTACTGCACCAATCGGTGCTACAAACCAAAAACTCGGTATATTAATTTTATAACCTCCATCCATTTCTTAATAGATATCAACTATTTTTTAGATAGTTATTCTGTCAAGAATAGCCGTTTTGTCTAATGTCTTAAAACTCTATTTTTACACCACCAACAATCATTCTCAAGTATTGATAATTCGGCTCTTTTGTGCCATCATCAAGGTAACTGTAATCCCAAATATTCTTAGTATTAAAAA
>CAZWYK010000003.1:0-23904 GCA_964638205.1 uncultured Candidatus Cloacimonadota bacterium
AAAATCCCAGCCGCGCCAATCGTCGACGTAACCATTATTATCATTATCAATACCATCATTTGGTATTTCATTATCATTTATGAAAATATTATTTTGCAAATCTGGATGATCAAAATGGATGCCAGAATCAACGACTCCTACAATTATTTCATGATTTCCAACAGTATAGTTCCAACTTTGGGGAATGTTGCAATTTTGAAAATCAATAATTTGTTCAAAATATTTGGGATCATTTGGAACAACATGAAATTCATTCAAATAGTTTGGTTGAAAATATGAAATTCCATCAAAATTAAGATTTTTAATTTCATCCCAACTTATGTCATTTTCAAAGGTTACGACAAAATATTCATCATATTTTTTGGATCGAATAGATTTAATGTTTTGAACATGATGTTGTGCTAAAAAATCGTCAAAATCATTTAATTGCAGGCAATTATTTTCAATATTTTTTGGTAAATCAGTTTTAAATATCAGTTGATTTGGGACAAAATCTAATCCTAAAACGATTGTTGGAAAAATTAGAGTTAATGCAAACCAAAAATATTTTTTCATAAATCAATTTAAAATTTATATGATAATTCGAACATGTGCACATCATCTATTTCGGGTTTAAAAGGTAAAAACGCGTAACCAACGGTAATTTTTCTCAAATGAATATCTATGCCGCCCGAAATTGATTGTGTCTCGTGATTAAATTTGTAGCCTACCTTTAGGGCTAATAAATTTTGAAGATTTGCGTTCATTCCGACATTGACGCGAGTTACTTCATCGATATTTTTGATGAGTTTAATTTCTGAGGTAAGGGTAATTGTTTTTGTGGTTTGAAATGTGTAATTTATCGATAATTCACCCGAAAGTGGTAGAGTTATTCCTTCATTTTCCATTTTTGTGGTAAAACCGACATTTTTTAAAGCGGTGGTTATTGCTAAATTTTGAATTGGCGGTAGGTATATATAGCCAAAGTCAAACGAATAACCAAAACTTGATTCAGAATCAATTTTTTCGAAAAGTGTATTTAATGTAGTGCCAATGAAATGGTCGGGCGAAATTCGTCGTGCAAAATTGAAAGATAAAATAAAATCGAGTGGGTGGAATTCTCCATCGGGTTGGGCGGTGTCATCGTAGTTAATTAACTTTCCATAATCAAGAAAACGATATCCACACGCAAAAGCAGATTTTCCATTTGAATTTAAGTAAGCAGTACTATTTAGTGATGTTCCAAAAATCCAGTAGTTGTTAGCTGTTGAAATGGTTTTTGTTTTTTGAAATAAACCACTTGCGGGGTTTTGCATAAATCCAAAAGCATTATTTGCCTCAATAGCACCGGTTTCAGCGAGTGCGGTTGCGTCTGTTCCAGAGCTAATTTTCAAAATTTGAAAACCATGCTTTCCATTTATGGAAGCATTTAACGAAAATAATATTAGAATAAGCGTTAGTGCGAAAAAATATTTTTTCATATTTATCCTCTTTTGTGCTATTATGTAAAGACCCTCTTATCGGTGTGACAAGAGGGTTTTTGTTTTAGTTAAGGTGTTATTTTAAACCTTTCCAGCCAAAATATCTTTTTCGTTACATTTACAAATATTAACGAAACCATATTTTGGTAACCAGCCATCATTTTTTGATTTTGCCGATTTTACAAGTTTAATTTTTTTTACTTCAGTATTACACTTTGAACAAATAACTTTACCT
Source organism: uncultured Candidatus Cloacimonadota bacterium (assembly GCA_964638205.1). GTDB lineage: Bacteria > Cloacimonadota > Cloacimonadia > Cloacimonadales > TCS61 > TCS61. The sequence continues at coordinate 1,696 of CAZWYK010000003.1, forward strand.
TCCGCACTTGCCTCGTGAGCTAATTTAGCTCCAAATGAACGACCTTTTGCCATAACATACTCCTTTTGTTAAATTCTTTCCATGTACTCGCCAGTACGAGTATCAATTTTTATTTTATCGCCAGTTTCAATGAAAAATGGAACAGTGATATCTAATCCGGTATTTGTGGTTGCATTTTTTCCGCTTACGGATGCTGAATTTCCCTTCACATTTGGTTCGCAATCGGTGATTTCCTGAATAACAGTAATTGGAGGTTCCATTCCAAGAATACTCTCGTCAGGTCCAATTTTCATTGTAACTTCCATATTTTCGATTAAATATTTATCTAAATTTCCAACCACTTCTTTTGGAACCTGAACTTGTTCATAGGTGGTGGTATCCATAAAAACATAAAAAGTGCCATCAAAATAAAGATATTCTTTTTTGTGTTTTTCAACCCTAACTTCTTCTAGTTTCTCACTAGTTCGGAAAGTGTTATCAATCACCTTTCCTGTTTCCACATTTTTAAGTTTAGTTCTTACGAATGCTGCGCCCTTACCAGGTTTTACATGTAAAAACTCAACAACTTCATAAAGACCATGCTTAAATTTAAAAATCATTCCATTTTTAATATCGGAAGTCGATGCCATAAACCACCCTCCTTTGATAAATTGCTACAAAAACTCAAAGTAGCGAAAGGACGGTCAAAAATAAAACACCACCACATATGGCAAGAAAAAAACATTATGTCGATTAATTTCTTGACACAAATAAGGATAATTTGCTCCGTCCATTCGAATATCATAGCTTTTATTTGCTAGTGCAGCGTGGGGGTAATAATGAAAAAATGGTTGTTTTTGGGTTTGATTTTAATGATTTCTTGTTCCCAAAGAACATCTGTTTTTTCTGAAAACTCAATGATTTTATTAACTGTTTCAAGTGAGGCAAACAAAACTTTTACAATTAAAGACGGTGATGAGATGCTGGGAACCATAGGAAACAGTGGTATTTTAAATTGGGAAAGGAAAGTAGGTACGATGAAACTTTCCATTGTAAATGATGAAGTTAGAAAAATATTATTAATTGAAATTTACCCCGACAAAAATCATAATATTGAAATTTTAGATGATGGACATTTTATTGAAAGAACAAACATCCGCAAATTAGATAGTAATCGGAAAATATTTTTAAAAAATATTTTTAAAATAACGAAATCGTATAAAAAACAAATTATTTTATCAGCAATCTTGTCTTTTATTTTAATGATTACATATAAAATGTTGACTTTTATGTTAAAAAAAAGAAAGGTAGATAATCTTCTTTTGGTGGCAGAGCAAGAGAGGGAACAAAAAAACTTTTTAATTGCAATTGAAAAGCTTGAATGTGCCAAAAATATAGATTCAAAAAATGTTGAAATTTGGCAAAAACTGGAAGATGTTTTCCGAAAAAGTGAAAGTTTTGAATATGCAATAATTTGTCGGAAAAAAATAGAAGAACTTACAAAACATTATAAAATACGCAAAAATAGATTAGATAAGGTAGATTTAAATATTGAACAAATAGTTTTGCGATTGAATAGTAAAAAGCTGAAAATTAAAAATATAAATATTATTAAAAAAATGAAATCGGGGCATTCTGGTGCTCTTGTTTTTCTCGCAGAAGTTATTATGCAAAATGAAAATTCTCCCTATTTTGCAGTACTCAAAATTGAGAAAAATAATCTAAAAAAAATAGCTAATAATAATTTATTGCGTGAAATAAACGGTTATAAATTATTTCGAAAATATTGGAGTATGGAAGATATTGTTCCGCATGAAACGGTGTTGATAAGCGATATGAATATAACCATACCACAAATGCAGGCGAGTTTATTGTTTACTTTTTTTGCAGACCAAAAAAATACTGAAAATGTTTGCACACTGCAAGCAAACTTAGAGGAAAAATATCAAACGGGGTTAATCGTTTTTGCAGAGTTACGAAAAATGTACGAAAAAAAACTAAGCACGCTTAATTGTGTGAAATTTAAAACTGCACGTGAACATTTTTGGCATATTTTGGAATTTAAAATTAATGAGTTACAAAAATTTAATTGGCAACAATTTGGCATTAAAAAGAAAACACAATTTATAAATATTGAAGGGAAATTATACCCGAATATTTTCTTTTATCTTCAAAGCGTGGAATGGGGCAATGAAGGATTTAACCTACCCTATTATCCGATTCACGGTGATTTAAATACGGAAAACATTATTCAATTGCCAAGCAAAAAATTTATTTTGATTGATTTTGAAAAAACGCGTGAAACGATGTTATTTTATGATTTAACTTTTTTGATTTCATGCGTAATGCAAAACTTTATGTTAGCAAAGTTGCCCCCAAAAAACCACAAAAAGGTATTTAAAATAATGCCACAAATAGTTGATTTAGTGAGTGGCTTTTCCACAAAAACTGAATCTACATTCCACTTGAATGGTTTTTGGGGAATAATAAAAGAAATTATTCCTCAAAATTTATCACAAAATTTACAAAAGGGATTTTTGCTGTCACTTTGTGCTACTTTGCTTTTGCGGTCATTTTATGAATTGCGAGATTATCAGGAAAAAACAAATGCAGAACATCTAAAAAATGGACTGTTTTTATACGCATTTTCATGTCAATTGTTTCAAAATTTTATTACCCCCCAAGATATGAAAATTTCAGAGTCGTGTGACTTGCCCGAAATAAAATAGAGAGGTTTTTAATGCAAAAAATCGAGAAAATACTAAAAGAATTTAACGGAAAAGTACTTTATTTTGATACTGAGATTTCCTCTAAAAAAGTTGTTAAAAGTGAAAACAACTTTGTATTCACAAATTCATTAGATGAGGCATTTGACTTGACGCAAAAATTTCTCATGAATTTAGTGATTTTAGAATTGACCGCCGATGATGGTGTTTTCAGACTGATAAAATCTTTAAAAAAGAATGGCCAAACGAAGATAATTGCGCGTTCGCATAGGGGTGATTTCGATACGATTTTTCGAGCATATCAAAATGGAGTAGATTTGTTTATTCCCAAAGGTAATGAAGAATATTTCAGGGTTGCCTTACGGCTTTTTTTAAAAGGTTTTTCACGGATAATAATTTCAAAAAATGTGCAACTTCAACAAAATTACAAGTTGCTCCAGTTTTATGCAGAAAAAATCACAACAGATGTTTTAATTCTTGGTGAAAATGGAACAGGAAAGGGAATTATGGCGAAAGCACTTTACGAATTAAGTGGACTTAAGGGGGAATTTGTAACACAAAATTGCGCTGGCATCCCAGAATCACTCTTCGAAAGTGAAATGTTCGGCTACAAGGCTGGAGCGTTTACAGGTGCGGATAAAAATGGTAAAATGGGTGTTTTTGAGAAAGCAAATCAAGGCATTCTTTTTTTAGACGAAATTGGCGATTTGCCACTCAGTCAGCAAGCCAAATTATTGCGTGCAATTCAGCGAAAGCGTATCTTAAAAGTTGGCTCTGTTGAAGAGACTAAAATAAGTCCGCGTTTTATTTATGCGACCAATCGTGATTTGTTAGACGAAGTGAAAAACAACACTTTTCGTGAGGATATGTATTACCGTTTGAAGGGGGCAGAAATAACAATTCCGCCATTGCGTCAAACACCGGAAGATTTAGAAATGATGATTGCTATTTTTGTAAATCGATTTTTTCAGGAACAAGTGATAAATTTTAATATAAAAACGATTTCTTTAAATGAAAACTCACTTCAGCAATTAAGAAAATATGAATTTCCAGGAAATATGCGTGAGCTTCAAAAAATTGTTTACCAAGCGATGATAAAGATGTTGGCCGCAAACTCAAATGAGCTAAATTTATGTTTTCAAAAATCAGAAGAGGACCAGCAAACGACTCAAGAGTTTACGACTGAAATTATTTGGCGTGTGCTTGAGCTTTTAGAAAACAATTTTTTGAAATACGGTGGCATTGTGCATCCGATGAAAGCGGAAGTGATGGCGCATTTGCGGACAAAATATAATGATAATCGTGAAAAAATTGCGAAAATCCTTAAATTTAAAGATAAACAATCGCTCGCAAATGAAATCTGCAGACTGGAAAAACACAAAAATATTTGACAAGACATCGCTCATATTTTGTGTGTTCATTAGAAAATAATTTGAGGATAAATGGATAAAAAAGCAAAGATAATTGTAGGTTTATTTTTTACGATGATGATTTTGGGAATGTCGTCAAATCCAGTTTATCTCACGAAATCTGATGATTATCACATTGTCGAAAAAAACGATACAATTTTGAGCATTTCTCAAAAATATTCCCTTTCGATCGAAAAGATTAAACTGTTTAATAATTTAAAATCGGATAAAATTTATGTTGGTCAAAAAATATATCTATATCCGCAAAAACCATCAAAAAATAGGTTTGTAACAGTGTGTAAAATTCCACAATCTGGAATCCATATTGTGAAGCCGAAAGAGACAGTTCATCATATTGCAAAAATGTATAACCTTAGTATTTTAGAGATATTAGACTATAATGAGTTGGTAGATTATCAATTGAAGATTGGGATGCGGATTAAATTAAATGCTACTACTCAAAATGAGAAAAACAACATTTTTAAAAAAGAAAAACGAGAACCACAAAAAATAGAAAAAAAAGAGACGAAAGAAGCTAAACAAACTTCAAAAAGCGAATTATTTCTTCCATTAAGAGGGACTGTGACTTCCGAATTTGGTCTTAGAAACGGATTGCCGCACAAGGGCATCGACATTGCTGCACCAATAGGTGAGCCTATTTATGCCTGTTTAGCGGGACAGGTAGTTTACGCAGGTAAGCAGCGCGGTTATGGAAATGTAGTTATTTTGAAACACGTAAATTATGCGATGAGTGTGTATGCACACAATGATGCTAATTTTGTGCGATTGGGTGAAAACGTGAAACGCGGTCAGCCGATTGCTTCGGTCGGAGAAACAGGAGTTGCAACTGGTTCACATCTGCACTTTGAATATCGTGAAAATGGAACGGCAATAAATCCGCGAAAAGTACTACCCAAATTTTAGGGAAAAATAATGAAAAAAAAATTATTTAAAATTGGAGAAGTAGCAAAAAAACTGGGGATTCACGATCAAACAATTCGCACTTATGAAAACAAAGAATTAATAAAGCCAATTCGTTCTGAAAATAAGACCCGTTTTTTTTCAAAAGAAAATATCAATAAAATTACTATTATAATTACACTTACGCAAGAATTAGGGATGAATCTTTCTGGCGTAAAAATGGTTTTTGCGCTTTCTAAAAAATTAGGAATGAATAACGATGAACTTTTGGACTTTATCTATGATCACAAAAACGAGTTTCAAAATTAAGAGTTTTTATGGAAAATGTATTTGAAGATGCCGCATTGCAAAAATACCTGAAAGACATTGCGAATATTCAGCCTTTAACTAAAAAAGCGGAACGTAAATTGGCTATTAAATCAAAAAACGGAGATGTTTCTGCACAACAAAAATTAATTGAGTCAAACTTGAAATTTGTTGTAAAGGTTGCCACAAAATATCAAAATCGAGGGTTAACGCTTTTGGAACTTATTAGTGAGGGCAACATCGGTTTGATAAAAGCCATCGAAAAATATGACATAAACTCCGACAACAAACTGATTTCTTATGCGGTTTGGTGGATTAAACAGCGAATTCTTTTTGCAATTGCCGAAAAAACAAATATCATTAAAATACCTTTGAGTAAAAATAATTTAGCAAAAAAAATTACCAAAGCAGAAAAAGATATTTTTGAGGAAAGTGGCAGAATTCCAACTGTAAGTGAAATTGCTGAAAAGACAAAATTGACTGTGTCGCTTATCGAAAAGACAAAACGAGAAGTTACAACGACGCTTTCCATAGAGCAGAAAATTGACAGCGCAAATACAAGTAAACGGACTTTTGCTGACATTTTAGCAACAACCATGGAGAGTGATCCTCAAAAATTATATTATCGTGAAAAACAAAAAAAACAAGTTTCTGAATCGTTAAAAAAACTGTCGGAACGAGAGCATAAGGTAATTGGTTTGTATTTTGGTTTGAATGATGAATCACCGCAAAATTTTGCGGAAATAGGTAGAGTTTTAAGTCTTTCCCGTGAGCGAATTCGTCAAATTTACAACGATGCATTCAAAAAAATATTGGCAGACATTAATAGCGAAAATGGATTTAATCTAAATTATTGATTTAGGGTAATATTTTCTAAAAATGTTGTTGCAGGGCGGCTAATTTTCACATTTTTTCCCGAAATCTTTACATTTTTTCCCCAAAAAATATTGCCATCAATTTCTAAACTATCACATTTTTTCAGCGATGGAATACCTTTTTGAAAACGCATTTTGAAGTCTGTATAATTTTGGTAAAATTTTGTGTCTAAATTGATTTTAGGAATTTTGGAGACTTGTGAGATTAATTCAAAATTTTCTGAAAGTTGAAAAACATCGCTCCAAACAGTCAATAAATCATTAGTTGTTTTGACGGGAATAAAGCGATCGCGGTTCACAATAATTGCTCTTGAGTTTTTGAAAACACTAATGGCGGATCCCATTGCTGTTTCAACTTGATATACCTTTTCACCGTCCACTGTTTTGGAGTTTAAAATCATCGATAATGGCAAATGAAAGCGTTTTTCGTATAATCTTTGCTTTAATGATTTCAGGTTTATCCATAAATTATTTGTGTTGAAGTATGAAAACAAATCAATATTCTGGTAATTTTCAAATTCATTTTTGGGACATTGAGCAGATTCACGCAATATCAGTTGTCCATTTTTTGTTTGCGCCAAGTGTCCTCCCTTTTTATCCATTTCTGTGCGGTTGCAAACTTCCATTAAGAAGGGAATATTATGGACTGCAAAATGGGTTAGAATTTTTTCATCAACAACGGCACCCAGATTGTCAGCATTGGATATAAATGCATATTCAAAACCATTTTTTATCAGTTTGTCGAGAATGCCTGAGATTGCCAAAACAAGGTAGATTTCACCGTGACCAGGTGGATTCCAATTTAGTTTTTCGTTTTGATTATTTAGTGGAGAAAGGTTAGATTGCTTGATTTTTGGAAATTTATTTTGCATAAAATCGAGTGGAATTTTATCACTCTTGAGGTTCGAATATTTTTTTAAATAATCAAGTGATTTTTTGCGGGTGTTGAAGCTGTGCATAAATAAAAGTGGAATATCTTTTTGATAATGATTGCGTAAATGTAAAATTTGGTGGGCAATAATATCAAGAAAATTCAAATCTTTTTTTATTTTTATGAGCGACTTAGGCTCATTTAATCCCATACTTGTGCCCAATCCTCCGTTGAGCTTTATGACTGCTAATTTTTCCAAAAATGTAGAGTCAACCTCGTCCAGTTCATCATAATTTGTTAAGTTATTTGAAGCTGGTTGTTCAATTTCATTTTCAGAAATTTTCCCAGTTGCACCTTCCAAAATTTTATAATAGGAATTCGTGAAAGACTGAATAACAAACTCATTGAGATTTTCAATCTCCATTTTAGCAATGAATTTTCTCAAATGACTTTTCATAAATTAATCCTTTTCTCAATTGAAATATTCTTTTTTTTTGTATGGTTACGACCTTGATTTACAATTAATTCTCCCAAAAGTCCGATGGAAAAAAATTGTAAACCGATGATAATTAAAAGCGTGCCTAAATACAAAAGTGGGCGGTTTGAAAGTGATTCTGAAAACCAAAATTTCATGATGGAAAGGTAGAGTGTAATAACTAAACCGATTGAGCTGAAAGTAGCACCAATTCTGCCGAAAAGGTAAAGTGGACTACGGATATAACCCGTTACAAGTTTTACCGTTAAGAGGTCCAAAAATCCGCGCAAATAGCGTTCGATGCCATATTTAGATTTACCAAATTCTCGTTTTCGATGTTCAATTGGAATTTCAACCACAGTAAAGCCTTTCGCAATTGCTAGTGCTGGAATGTAACGGTGCATTTCACCGTAAACATCGATTTCACGAAGAACGGATTTTTGGTATGCCTTAAAGCCACAATTATAGTCGTGTAGTTTTAATCCAAAGGTTTTGGAAGTTACCGAATTAAAAATTTTTGAAGGCCAAGTTTTATTGATTGGGTCTCTTCTTTTTACTTTCCAACCAGTTACTAAATCGAAACCAGTTTCTATTTTAGTGATAAAATTTGGAATTTCCTTGGGATTATCTTGTAGGTCTGCATCCATCGTGAAAACAATTTCACCACTTGCTACATCAAAGCCAGTTTGTAGGGCGGCAGATTTCCCAAAATTTTTACGGAATTTAATAATTTTCACATTTTCATCTTTTTGGGCGAGTTCTGTCATTATATGAAAACTATCATCACTACTACCATCATCGATAAAGATAATTTCATACTCATATGTTTTGATGTTTTCCAAAATTTCAGAATGTAATATTTTCAAACTACCTTGTTCATTAAAAACGGGGATTACAAAAGATAACTTCATAATTTTTTCCTTTTAAATTATTTGAATTAACCACATAAGGATACCACTAAAAATTGGGATTTTAATGTTATCATCAATACGAAGGTTAGAAACTTCAGCGGTGGTAGCAGCGGCTGCACCTACCGTTGCAATGATTGGCTCAACATAAATTAAGGCAAATAAGAAGCATCCCCAAAAACATGCTAGGCTTCCTTCAAAACTTTTTTGGCCGCCAAATATTTTCACTTTTCCAAGCGGAATTCCAATTAAGGCTGCCAAGGTGTCACCAATTATCAAAAATGAAATTGCTAAAAATGCAATATCAGATGGAAAAATAACGATGCAGAAAAAAGATGAAACGGTCAAATATGTTGCACCAGTAAAGTCGTTAAATTCGTGTTTTCGCAACAAAATTCCCGTAAAATCATTAAATATTTTTTTGAAAGTTTTGTGTTTAATGCGTGCTATTTCGACTGCAATTACGAGTAGTGTGAACAGCGCAAAATAAAGTGCGAATGTTTTTTTATTGAAACCAAATAGATACCTGTATGAAAGTGGTATTATGATTGTTCCAAGGTGAAAAAATTTACGAGCAAATTCTTTTTTTTGAATTTCATTCATTTCAAGTTTAATTTACTTTTGACAAATGCTTTAGCAATTTCTAAAACTAATTTTGGGTCATCTTTTACTGCTTCGCTAAAGAGTGCTTTTACCGTAAATTTGTCGGCTGGAATATTTTGGCAAATTTTAACAAGAGAATTGAATTTTTCATCACCCATTTCCAAAACTTTTTCTTTGATTTTGTACATTATTTTTTGATTATTACCGATTTTTTTATCCCACTCTTTTCTGTATTTTTTCAGGAATTTCCCATTAAACCTCTTTTTTTGAACAGCTTCTGCAGCTACTTTTCCAGCGAGGCTTCCCGCAATCATTCCCTGCACAATTCCGCCACCAGTAATGGGATTCACTTGCCGTGCCGCATCACCAACTAACATAATGTTGTCGCGTACAATTTCTGACAATGTGTCAGCGGTGGTTACACCGCCACAAACGGTATATATTTTTTGTCCGTCTGGAAAGCGTTTTTGAATGAACTCATCGAGAAATTTTTTGGGTCCTTTTGCGTGTGAAAAATGACCAGCTAACCCAATTCCGACATTTGCCGTATTTTTGTTTTTTGGAAAAACCCACACATAACCGCCAGGCGAGACATCTCTTCCAAAATAAAATTCACACGCATTTTCTTCGATGTCAATTCCCGAGAGAGTGTATTGAATACAGGTATCAATGTCCTTGAGGGCTACGTTAGTTTTGATGCCAGCCCATCTGCCCACGCGTGATTCCACGCCATCGGCACCAATAACAATATCGCACTCGATCTCTATGATTTCATTCAAATAATTTACCTTAACACCCGAGATTTTGCCATTTTCCCAAGTTAAACCAATAGCATCTGCTTTTGTTACAAATTCTGCACCAAACCTTACTGCTTCTTCACAAAGGGCAGCGTCAAAAATTCTACGCTCCAAAACTAATCCAGTGCCATTATTATACATTTTTGCACTTTCACCGTTTGGGGCAAAAAGAGTTGCTACATCAATTTTAGTAGCAATCCATTTTTTATTAATTTCGATAAATTGTGCAATCCCTCTTAAAGAAACCCCCTCGGCACACCTAACGGGAATTCCTGCCTCGCGGTCGCGTTCCAAAAGAAGAACAGATGCTCCATTTTCTGATGCAAATTTTGCCGCCACACTCCCAGCGGGCCCACCACCGATAACAATTACATCATATTTGTTTTTCATTATTCACCCTCGCTGATTGCCCTGATTGGGCAAACCTTTAAACAGTTTAAACAATTTGTGCATTTTTGATTATCTATCACAACTTCAAATTCGGAAACAACAATCGCATCAACTGGGCAAACCGCAACGCAAGTTCCACAAAGATCACATAAATTTTTGATGATTTTCATTTATTTCTCCATTTTATAAAAGGTAATTAGCCTTTCTGTAATCAACAACATTAAAAGCTTTTCCACTCCATTTTACGATTACAGCATAATGATGATCGTATCTAATGTCGGTGTTACGAAAATTTATTTTTATTTTATTTACATCTCGTTTTGGTAGGAAATTTTTGATGAGAAAATGTGGCGTTAAATTTCCTTGTCCAATTGGTTGCAGTAAATTGTATTCCATTTGTACGTATTCATCTAAATGTTCGATGTTTTCAGCGTCTAAAATAGCATCGATTTTAATGGTTTCATTTTCAAAGAGGATATTTTTTTGAGTTTGAAGATACGCTTTAAATTCAGTCTGAAATATCTCTATATTTTCTTTTTTGATGGTAAATCCAGCTGCTTTTGCATGCCCGCCAAACTGAATTAATGAGCTCTTGCAATATTCAAAAGCGTCCATTAAATTAAATCCACCCACACTTCTTGCTTCGCCCGCAAAGATACCGTTTTTGGGTTTTATGATAATTACTGGAATTTTGTGTTTTTTTGCAATTTTTGAAGCGGAATGTCCAGAAAATTCAACGGGAATTTTATTTTCAAAATCAACGAAAATAAAATAATTCTCAACAATATTTTCGGTTATATTTTTGATTAGTAGTTTGACATCATTTTTCTTTTTTTTCGCGTCTGTTGCTTTTGCGAAAAGTTGGTAAATTATCGATTTTTGTTCAGTTTCTTCGGTTAAAAGTAAATCAAGTGCTAGATTGCGTCCATTTGGTAATCTACCGTTTGAAAAAAGGCGATTGATAAATTTAATAATTTTTAAGCGTTCTGTGAAATTTAAGGGAGCACACAGATAATCATCCAAATTTTTCAAATTACAATCATCAAAAGATGCCCAGTTTTCTAAAACTTCTTTAACTAAAATTCGATTTGTATCACGGAGTGGTACTTTGTCTGCAATCGTACCGGTTGCTACCCAAAAAAGATAATTTTTATCAACGCTAATTGATAATTTTTCCGCCATCATTTTGAGAAGAAAATAAACAACACCAACCCCTGCCATCATTTTAAATGGAAAATCGCAATCAGGTTGTTTCGGATTTACAACAGCAAATGCTTTTGGAACAGTGTGTTGCACGACGTGATGGTCGGTAATAATGACATCACACAGATTGTTTTGGAGGTGCTCGATTGCTTCAAAATCAGAAATCCCACCGTCAACAGTGATGATTAAACTAGCATCTTCATCGGTTACTTTTTGAATGAAACTTTGTTGAATTCCATGATGATCGGTCAATCGATTTGGAATGAAATAGTAGTGATTTTGCGAACCAATTTTTTCCAAAAAATTAAAGAGAATGTAGGTAGATGTAATGCCGTCCACATCGTCGTGACCAAAAATGAAAATTTTTTCTTTTTGCTGAACAGCTTTAATGATGCGGCTTGCTGCCTTTGATATATCTTTCATTAGCTTAAAATCGGGGATATCAGATATTGATGTTTCTAAAAAAGACATAGAAATACCTCTATTTTCCATTATTTGCTTAAAGAGGTTATCTTCTTTTAGATAATTATAATTCCAGTGAGATTTCACTATTTACTTGCCTTTGGAATTTCTCGTGGTGCGGTTTTGCGAATGCGTTTTCCAAAAATATCAAAACCAGTTATCCCGAACGAAAAAGTAAGTGCGCTATCTTCAATGTCATGTTTTTTGAAGTTTCCACGCATTAAGTATTTTACGGCAACATCTATTCTTTTGTCAGAAAATTTAAGCGGAATTGTCAAACCAAAAGTAACAGCTTTTTCCAAAATTATTTTTTCATTTACCCTGAATGGTAATTCGCGATAATACCCGCCAAATCGTAAAGGCATTCTTTTGTACCACCTACTTTTAGTGCGTGAAGGTTCAAAAGCAAAACCGCCACCAATGCGATAAGTATTTTCAGTATACAAATCTGTATTGCTCCAAAGTTCATAATTAAAATCAACTGAGGTTTTGAAGTGTTTTAAAAATTTAAAAGTAAAAGAATTTGAGAGCTCAGCAGGCGTAACAAAAGCATATTCATCAAGGTAAAGAGTATCCACCTCTGGATAATGATCAAATTTAAAGTATTCATTACCATCTAATTTAACCCGTGATGAGTATGAAAGCCCATACGTAAAGTTTTTTGCTTTTTTACTAATTCCTGCGGTAAACCCCACATTCTTGAATATTTTTTCATGTTCGTATTTTGTATTAGTAAAGTCATCGTTTTCAAAATCAAGTTGCCAACCTTGGGTGCGATGCCCCAAATAATAGTCTACCGAAACGCCTAAATTAGCGAAATTATTTTTATGTGCGTAAATAATACTTGTTTTGAATAAATTTGACTTTATTGTGTTTGTTAAGGTGTAATTTATTGTGTCTTGGAAGGTTTTTATTTCTTTATTTTGTAAATTCCCAGAACTTATTGAATTAAAACTAAACCCAAATCTATGATTTTGAATTGGAACAGCAATTGAAAAATATGGTAAAATTAAACCATCATCACGGAAATAATTATTTCCATCTGCATACCAAAAATAGCCCAATTCTCCACCGGTAGAAAACATTACTTTATTGGTTGATGTTGCCATCGATGGGTTAGCAAAATTTGCATTAACACGAAATAAATCAGCAGCACCGCAATCGCCCATACCAGCAGAATAAATATCTGCACCGTAATTTTTTTCTGGCATTCCATCAAACGAAAAGATGGAATTCCCAAACATTGAAATCACTGATAATGCCAATAATACTATTAAAAAACATTTCATTAAAACTCCTCAAAATAAATAAAATTTAATTATGCTCAATAAAAAAAAAACAAACATCTTTGTCAATTTATAGTTGAAAGAAGATACACTATTAACCACAAATGCATAATATAAACATAATGATAAAATATAAATATTATGAAAAATCTTGAAGGTTTTAAATTTGCGACTTCAATAAAACAAGTATAACTACAATTAAAATAATAGATTAGCAAAAATATTTTCAAATGGAACGGAAATTGCTACTAACACAGTTGTGATGTGAAAAACAAAAAAAGAAAAGGAGGTTATCATGTTGCGAACAAACTTAAACACGGTGCTAATTGTTTTGATGTTAGCATTGCTCGGGGTGGCAGGCTTGGAAACTTATAACCAGATTCAAAGAGGAAGGCAAGATTTAGGAACGCAACTACAAAGAATGGGTGCATTTAAAAAACAAAACAAGAAAAATATTGAAAAATTACAAAATGCACAGCACCAACTTTTGTCAGAATTGAAAATACAAAATCAATTAATTATCAGAATTGAGACTGCATTAAATGAAAATATCTCAAATTCCAATTCACAAATCGAAAAACTAGCTAAAAATTTTGCAGAAAACTCAAAGAAAGAGCAAATTCAAAATAAAAATTACCAAAAACAACTCGCAGAATTACGCTTAGGAATTGCAGATTTGAATATCAAACAGAACAGAAATTTCAATGAAATTACTCTGAAAATTCTCTCTCTGAATGACACTGTTTTCTCGAATGATCAAGAGATAAAAGAATTCATTAGCGAATATGGAACCATGAAAATGAGAAGAAATATCGAAATTAACGAAGTTGATACATTCACCGTTCAAAATAACTAAAAGGAGGAGAGAATGAAACGAAGAATGTTAGTTGTAATCGCGGTTTTAGTAGTAATGCTCGCGATAATCCAAGGGTGCGGTAAGGAAGAGGAAAAGGTAGAGGGGTTTACAGGTTTTGAAACTGAGATTGTGGAATCAGAAATGGAAGAAAATGCCGAAATGGAGGAGGTTGATTCATTTGAGTTTGTCGAAAAAGAGGCAGATACCGCCGTGAATACTGAACCGCAAGAGTATGAAATTCAAGTATTTGCATCTCAAAAGGCAACTGATTTGGATGCAGTTCGTTTAGAATTGCAAAGGCTTGGTTTCAAAACCAAAACAGTGGAAAAAGTGGTTAATGGCGAAAATTGGTACAGGTTGCGTTTGTCCGATCTTTTCACTGTTTCAGATGCAATGAAAATTGGTAATGAAATCAAAACAAAAATTGTCTCAATTGATGACGTTTGGATTCAAAAAGTATTGTAATAAAATAATGGGGGGGGGGCGTGCAGAAGTGTACGTTCCCCAAAGGAGAAACAATGAAAAACTTAATAACATTATCGCTAATTGCGATATTTTTTGGTTGTGCAAAACACGAAATTATGGAAGATTTATCATTTGAGGAAGAGCTTTTATTGGTCGATTATATTGAAGAGGTTCCAGAAATAGCCACACAATTAAAATCGCAAAAAGAAAATGAAATCGAAGTGACTGCGACAATAATGGACTCAGTAAATGTTGTGGTAGGAAATGATTCATTGCAAGCGATATCACGAAATTATGTTTTGCAACTTTCTTGCGTGACGGATAAATCTCGCTTAAAAAAAGAACAAGAAAAACTAAAAAAAAATGGTTATGAAACCAATATTTCGAGTAAAAAAAACAATGGCGGAACGATGTATCATCGCCTGAGATTAAGTGGTTTTCACACAAGCGACGAAGCGAAAAAAATTGGAGATGAAATTAAGCAAAAATTTCTCAATATTTCCGATTATTTAGTGCTAAAAGTAAAGTAAGTAGGGGGAAAAATGAAGCAGCAACGGAAAATGGTAATTATAGTTTTTATGAGCGTATTTTTATTTTTTGGTTGCGAAAAAAAAATAAACGAAATGCGAAATATTCAAGAAGCTGCTCACCACATAAATCAAATTACAAGTGGGAAAATTATGCCAAATACTCCCATTCAGGTTCGTTTTGTGAAAGAAATGATAACATCTGAGCAGATTGGAAATGCACCCAAGCAGGAAGTTTTTAAATTTTCACCGAAAATTGAAGGAAAAACAATTTGGAGCGATCTGCAAACTTTGAAATTTATTCCCAAAGAGCCTCTTAAAATGCGAAAAAAATATCAAGGCGAGCTTGCTTTCGATGTAATTATGGATAATATTTTTATGGAAAAATCATTCCATTTTGAGTTTGAAATTTTTGGTCGTGAATTGATTTTTTTTGATGCCGATTTTATCTACACAGATGCAGGAAATAAGAATTTACGGTATGAAGGTGAAATTAAATTCAATATTCCCACAGATTTAGCGACTGTCAAAAAAGCACTTTCGTGTAAAATAGGCAATAAGGTTATTCATTTGGAAATTGAAGGTGCCTCAAAGCAATTTTTATTTAAATCGCAGATTGTTGAGAGAGCTGATGTGGGAAAAGAAATTATGCTAAAAATTGAGAAAAAAAATCTCAAATTATTAGAAAATTTTGAGAGAAAATTCAGTTTAAGTTCATTGCACGAGATGAAGTTGATTAATGTTTATCGTAAATTTGATAATCAATTTCCAACGATTGTACTAGATTTTTCTGATGAATTAGATTCTAAACAAGACATTACTGGTTTAATTTCGGTACAACCTTATTTGAAAATCGATACAAAAAAAAGCGGCAAAAAAATCATTGTAGCCGGAGATTTCAAACTTGGCGAAAGTTATTCGATAATCGTAAATGCAGGTATTTCCAATAAATTTGGCATCAAGACAGCATCTGAATTTAAGAAAAAATTCCATTTTAGTGACCAAAAACCACAAATAATTTTTTCAAATGATGGAATGTTTTTGCCGTCTTCCAACGAAAATAAAGTTTGTTTTCGCACACTAAATGTGAAAGCTGTAACCCTTAAAATTAAGCAAGTTTACGAATCTAATATCGGTTTTTTTATACAAGATGAAAAACTAAACAGCAGTAAAAAGAGACACAATAGTTATTATTCTCAGCATTTTCAACGAGTAGGGGTGGATATTATTGAAAAAAAACTAATTATTGGTGATAAAATCAAGAATAAGTGGCTACAACACGAACTTGAGTTGGGTGACTTGATTGCACCGGCAAAAAAAGGGCTGTTTGTTATTGAAATATCATTTACGAAAAATGATGTTTTATATAGTGGTTTACGGGAAGTTGCTGGAGCTTATCACAGTTCAGATTACTATACAAATCCAATGAAAAGTGGTTATTATTATAAGCATGGAAAAATCGTAAAACCACTCATAATCAGTGATATGGGGATAACTTACAAAAAAACAAAGGACACGCACATTATTTTTGTTAACAATATTTTGACTGCTCAACCAATGCAAAACGTGAAAGTTAGATTGAAAAATTTTCAAAATCAGGTTATTGTGGAATCAACAACAAACGAAGCTGGACGGGTGAGTTTTGCCAAAAATAGTGCAAGGGTGTTTTTTGTGGAAGCAGAATTTAATGGATACAAAGGTCTTTTGACGCTTGATGAAATGGAATGGAATCTTTCTACTTTTGATGTGGGGGGAGTGCAGCCTGAAAGTGACGGAACAAGAGTTTTCATCTACACAGAACGCGGGGTTTATCGACCTGGTGATGCAGTCAATATTTCGATAATAGCGAGAAATGCAGATGATACATTTCCAGATAATCACCCCATTGAAATCAAAATATTCAATCCTAAAAATCAACTGGTTTTTGAACAAGTATTGAAAACTGCGGAAGACGGTTTTTACAACTTAAAATATCAAACTGATCCAGAAGATTTGACGGGTAAGTGGAATATTCAAATAAAGGCAGGTAATAGCACTTTTTATCATAAATTAAAAATCGAAACAGTTGTGCCAGAGCGTCTTAAAATAGATTTTAAAATGGAAAAAGAGAACATTACAGTGAAAGACAAGGTAATCGATGTCGCACTATCATCTGTTTATTTATTTGGCAATCAAGCCGCTGGTTTGAAGGCGACCCTTAACACAAAGCTTATTCACAAAAATAAAAAATTTTCAAAATACAAAACTTATTTTTTTGGTAACGAAGCGGTTATTTTTAAAACACTTAATCAAAAAATCTTTGATGGTTTTTTGAATGATGATGGAATGCTTCAAACTGAATGGAATATGCCAGATTTAATAAATGTGCCATCTGCTATTACCGCAAAAATTAAAGCGGAAGTTTTCGAAAAAGGTGGTCGCTCAAGCAAAAAAAATCAGTTTCTTCACATTGATCCCTATGAATATTATGTCGGCATCGAATCATTGTCTAACAAATGGCACAAGAGAGGAACACCGTTTTCTGCAAATGTTATATTAGTTGATAAAAATGGCCAACCGAAAGTGGGGGAAGAACTTCAAATTTGCATTTACAAGAATAATAGATATTGGTGGTGGGAATATGATTCGCGTGATTATGCACGATTGCACTTCAAAACCGATTCTGAAACAGAGCTTATTTTTGAGGAAAAAATTTATTCAGCGTTAGTGCCACGCTATTTTGAGTTTACTCCAGAAACAAGAGGAGAATATCTTGTTGAAATTACTCATAAATCAGCTAAAAAAGGTCACTCTACTGCTGTTTTTAATTATGTCTCATATTGGGGCGGAAATGAAGGTGGTATAAGAAATGCTGGACTTCTCACAGTTAAAGCGGATAAACCAAAATATACAGTTGGTGAAACTGCCATCATCACTTTCCCCGCTTCAGAGGAGAGTGAAATTCTTATAACGCTTGAAAAAGCGGATAAGATTTTGCAAGATTATTGGTGTGAACCCAAAGGTAAGCAAACTACAATAAAGATACCGATAACCAAAGAAATGATGCCAAATATTTACTGTTCCGTTTCGGTGATTCAACCGCACAAACAAACAGAAAATGATTGCCCAATTCGAATGTTCGGCGTGGTTCCAATTATGGTGGAAGATAGCCTTACTCATCAAAAATTAAACATTAAAATGCCAAATGAATTGAAACCAAATCAAAAATTTTCGTGTGAAATCCAGACTGAAGATAGACAGCAAACACAATTTACGATTGCGATAGTTGATGAAGGTTTACTTGGTTTAACTAATTTTAAGACGCCAAACGCATGGCTGAAATTTTACGAAAAATTGCGTCTAGAGGTGAGTACTTTTGATAATTATGGACAAATAATTGGAGTCAACAAGGGTGATATTTTCAAAACATTTTCGGTTGGTGGTGATTATGGAATTTATGGTGATGATCAATTATCATCGATTAAAGCAAAGCGATTTAAGGCAGTTTCAATGTTCAAAGGTCCATTTCAGACGGATGAAAGTGGTTATGCGAAAATCGATTTTGAGTTGCCCGAATATGTTGGAGCAGTGCGGGTAATGGTTCTTTCAGCTAAAAAAGAAAAATACGGAATGGCAGAAAAAACAGTGCCCATAAAAAGTGAGTTGATGGTTTTGCCAACTGTACCGCGAGTAGTTGCACCGCTGGACGAATTTCTACTTCCTGTTACAATTTTTGCCACAAACGAGAAAATCAAGAATGTGAGTGTAAACATTGAGGTTGATGGTCCGCTTCAAATAGTTGGCGAACACGATAAAGCAGCATTTTTTTCAAAAATTGGTGAAAAAGATGTTGCCTTTAATTTAAAAGTAAAAAATGAAGTTGGATTTGGAAGTATTAAAATAAAGGCAATTTCTGAAAATTTTGAAGTTTTTTACAAAATAGAAATTACTTCTCGACCAAATTCTCCACGCCTTTCCAATTTTACCGAAAAAGAGTGTAGAGCTGGCGAAGATGTTGTTTTTGAAATTCCAAATGATGGTATAAAAGGGACAAATGAAGCGACGATTACGATTGCAAGAATGCCAAAAGTAAATCTTTCTCATCGCTTAAATTGGTTGATGCAATATCCGTATGGCTGCCTTGAACAGACGACATCAGCGGTTTTTCCACAACTATACTTAAAGTCTTTTTTAAAAAATACACAAACTACAAATGAGGAGATTGACAAAAATATCAACAGAGGAATTCAGCGATTGCGTAAATTTCAACAGCCGAACGGAGGATTTTCATACTGGCCTGGTGGCTTAGGTGTTTCAAAATGGAATACAAATTATACGGGACACTTTCTCGTGGAAGCACAAAGGCTTGGCTATTTTGTGCCTTCTGAACTTCTGGCAAATTGGGTCAAATTCCAACAGTCGATGGCAATTACAAATTCACAAATGGAAAATTTGAAAACTCGCGTTTACCGTTTGTATGTTTTAGCACTTTCTGGTAATGCGGAAATTGGTGCCATGAATTTACTGAAAGAAAATGAGCTTGCTCAAATGAGTGATGTCGAGCGTTGGTTGCTAGCTGCATCTTACAAACTGGCAGGCATTTCACAAACTGCCGAAAAAATTACGCAAACAACAGGTTTGAAGGTGCGGGATTTCTCGGAATTTGGCGGTACTTACGGTAGCACATTGCGTGATAAAGCAATGATTTTAGATGCCCTAATTATAATGGAAGAACAAAATAAATCTGAAAAAATGTATCGAGAAATTGTGCGTAAAATTTCAACCAAAGATTGGTATTCTACCCATACAACTGGTTATGCGTTACTTGCTTTGGGAAAATATATCAATCGCAATTTTACTCAATTTAATGAAGATGCAAAATTAAAAGGTAAAATATCTTTGCCAAATGGAGAAAAAATTAACTTCGATTCAGATGAGTTTTTGGTTTCTAAAAACATCCCTAATTCTTTCGGAAAAACGGTAAAAATTCAACTTGATAGTAATTCAAAACTGGAAAAAGTTTTCGCAACAATGAATTGGAGTGGTATCCCTCTGAATCCTAAAAACGAGATAAAGCAAAAGGGTGTTTTTGTTGATGTAGCATGGTATTCGGAAGATAAAAAAGTGATTAATCCAACTGAATTAAAGCAAGGTACAATTTTTTACGGATTTTTCAAAGTAGAAAATAAAGATAGGCATGCTATCGATGAAATTGCTTTAAACCAAATTTTGCCGTCTGGTTGGGAAATTGAAAATATGCGTTTAGTTGATGAAGAACAGATGAAATTCAAAGATGAAATACTCAAACAAGAAGATTTTGTGGATATTCGCGATGATCGAATTATGTGGTTTTTTGATATGCATGGCAACTCTACTAATTATTTTCTCGTGAAATTGAATGCGGTAACAATCGGTGAATTTACGCTTCCGTCAACTCTTTGTGAAGCAATGTATAACAGAGAAGTTAGTGCTAATTTACCCTCTGTAAAAGTTAGGGTTGTAAAGTAGAATGCAATTCAGGGAAACGCCGAAGTTATTTGGAAACTCTCTCGTTTGTGACTTTGGCGTTTTTTCTCTTTGTTAATTCAATCAAAAATGGTTAAAATGAAAAAAATAATTATTCTTTTTATGTTGATTATACCGATGTTATTTTTGGGAATTTACTTGCTTTTTCCGCTGAAGCCTCTATTTGCATCTGAAAAATATGGTACTGTTATTTTTGCAGAGAATGGTGAAATTTTACACTCTTTTTTGAATAAAAATGAGCAATGGTGCTTTCCACCCGACACAACTATAGTTATTCCGCAAAAATTAAAAAGAGCAGTTCTTGCCTTCGAAGATAAACATTTTTATTCTCATTTTGGCGTAAATCCGTTGGCGATTCTTCGTGGTCTTTATTTGAATATTCGTTATCGAAAAATTATGAGTGGTGGCAGTACCATTACGATGCAATTGGCAAGGATTTCCAATCCTAAAGCACGCACATATTGGCATAAATTTAGGGAGATTTTATTGGCAATAAAAATTGAAACCCGTTTTTCAAAAGATGAAATTTTGCAAATGTATCTCGATAATGCTCCGTACGGTGGAAATATTATCGGATTTCAGGCGGCATCATTCAAATATTTTTGCAAGAAACCGGAACAACTAAGCTGGGGAGAAGCCGCAACTTTGGCAATTTTACCTAATTCTCCTGCTATCATTTCACCCGGGAAAAACCAGGAAAAATTAATTACCAAGCGCAATAAATTATTGAAAATACTTTTTAAAAAAAATGTAATAGATGCAGAAACCCTTACACTCAGTGTGCGTGAACCAACTCCTAAAAAAGTCCATATAATCGAGCAAAAAGCTCATCATGTTGCGAGAAACCTGCATAATAAATATCGCGGGAAATCAGTTAAAAGTACGATTAATAATGAAATTCAAGAAAAAGCAGAAAGAATAATTAAGCAACATAGTGTACTGCAAAAAATACAGGGTGTAAATAATATTGCAGCGATTATCGTCGAAACAAAAACTGGAAAAATTCGAGGCTACATTGGTTCACAAAATTTTTGGGATAATGAATTTGGTGGTCAGGTGGATGGCGTGAAGGCTTCGCGGTCATCTGGCTCGATCCTAAAACCGTTTTTATATGCACTTTGCATTGAGAATGGCACTATTCTTCCACAAACATTAATTAAAGATGTGCCGACTTATTTTGGTTCTTTTTCACCAGAAAATGCTGATCATAAATTTGAAGGGTTGATAACAGCGGAAAATGCGTTGATTTATTCTAAAAATATACCAGCAGTTCGACTTTTGAATACTTATGGAGTTGCAAATTTTTATAATTTCTTGCAATCTAGTGGTATGAACACTCTCTTTCGAAATGCAGGTGATTATGGTCTTTCATTAATTATTGGTGGTGCAGAAACCAATTTATATGATTTGGCAATATTGTATCGTGGATTAGCAAACTATGGTGAGTTTTCATCTTTGAAAATCATGGAATCTGATATTGAAAAACAATTTAAACAACCAACTTTAAGTCCGGGAGCGTGCTATCTCACCTTGAATATTTTGAAAAAGTTAAAGCGTCCGGCTGATGAATTTTATTGGCATCAATACGAAAATCAATATCCTTTTTCGTGGAAAACGGGCACAAGTTTTGGTAATCGCGATGCGT
>CAZWYK010000004.1:0-22459 GCA_964638205.1 uncultured Candidatus Cloacimonadota bacterium
ATTTCCCAAAATGGGATATGTTCCTGGATTCTTTACCGCCCCAACGATAGAGACACTATAGGGCGTATCTGTTTCAAAATTAACTGGTTCTGCCGATAAAACAGCACAAAAAAGTGTGATTATTAGCCCCAGTAAGCTTATTTTACTTCTATTCAAAATTAACTCCTTTTTTTATCTTTCAACGAATTGGAAAAATTTTAAGATTGCTTATTTTGTCAAACCTTTTTAAGATAAACACTTATTCCTTAAAATTCTGAGCGATAAATTTTATAATTTTGACGCTTTCATTCAAATATGATTTTGCTTTTTTTTCGAAATCGAAAGAAATTTCGAAATTTTTTACCGTACTAAAATGAACGGGCAAATCTATAGTGCCAGTCAAACGATACAGTTTATTTCTATTAGGAAGTGATTTGTTATCAAATTCGAGTGTAATCTTTTTTCGTGAAATTTTTACAGATTTGAGCCGAGTTTGATTTGTGAAAAAGCGAATTTTGTGGTAGATTAAAACGTTTTTTGCCTTTTCTGGTATTTCGCCAAACCTGTCTATTAGTGCCTTTTTTAGGTTTCCAAATTGCTCTATTTTTTGAAAATTCATAATTTCTCGATAAAGTTTTAATC
Organism: uncultured Candidatus Cloacimonadota bacterium; assembly: GCA_964638205.1. Taxonomy (GTDB): domain Bacteria; phylum Cloacimonadota; class Cloacimonadia; order Cloacimonadales; family TCS61; genus TCS61. The sequence continues at coordinate 622 of CAZWYK010000004.1, forward strand.
GTATTTTTTCATCGGCGATATAGTTTTGAGGAAAATAATAATCGAAGTCAACTTTCACATTTTCTAATGGTTGTTCTTCAAAATGCCAATTTGTAGAAAATTCATCATTCTCAAAGTTTTCGATAGCTTTTTCCAGAAGTTTATTATAATAATTAAAACCAATCGAATGTAAAATTCCACTTTGTTTATTGCCGAGAAGCGTGCCCGCACCACGTAACTCCATATCACGCATTGCAATCTGATAGCCATTTCCCAAGGATTCATATTCGATTAGTGTTTCCAATCTTTTGCGTGCATCTTCATTTATTTTTGAAGGAATAACGAAGTACGCGTAAGCGCGACGATTACTTCTACCAACTCTGCCTCGAATTTGATAAAGTTGTGCCAAACCAAACATGTCTGCTCGATTAACGATGATTGTGTTCGCATTAGGAATATCAATGCCAGATTCGATAATTGTAGTGGCAACAAGTACATCAAATTTATGATGGGCAAAGTCGAGCGTAACTGATTCTAGCTGTTTTTCCGGCAATTGACCATGTCCAATCGCAAAGCGAACAGAGGGTAACATTTTACGCAATTCCGCCGTTATTTCTTCAATTGTTCGTACTCGATTATGTAAGAAAAAAACTTGTCCACCGCGACTTACTTCTCTTGCAATCGCTTCTTTGATGATTTCTCGATCGAAAGGCACGATAACGGTACGGATGGGTAGGCGTGCTTTCGGTGAGGTGCGAATCAACGATAATTCTTTTAATTTAGAAAGTGCCATTGACATCGTGCGTGGAATCGGCGTAGCACTCATATAAAGTGTATCTATGTTGCTTTTTAATTTTCGCATATTATCTTTATGATGCACCCCAAAGCGGTGTTCTTCGTCAATTATGAGCAAACCTATTTTTTTGAATTTTACATCTTTTGAGAGTAATCGGTGTGTTCCAATAATGATATCAATTTTGCCATTTGCAACCCTTAATAAATCTTTTTGTATATTCGTTTTGGTGCGAAAACGACTAAGCATCGCAACCTTAACAGGGTATTGTGCTAATCTTTCCTTGAAGACCCCAAAATGTTGTTCCGCTAACAAGGTTGTGGGGACGAGAATTGCTACTTGAAATCCACTTAAAACAGCCTTAAATGTGGCACGGACAGCCACTTCTGTTTTTCCAAAACCTACATCACCGCAAAGTAAACGTTCCATCGGTTTTGCCGTTTCCATATCTTTTTTTATTTCTGCGATACTTTTTATTTGGTCAGGTGTTTCTTCGTAAATAAAAGAATTTTCCATCTCAATTTGCCACTCGGAATCGCGTTCAAATGCAATGCCACGCCTGATTTTGCGCTCGGCATAAAGTTTCACTAAATCTTTTGCGACCAATTCGATTTGTTTTCGTGCACGCCTTTTGACTGACTCCCATTTTTTGCTTCCAAGTTTATGGATTATAGGAACGATTCCTTCTTCCGAAACAAATTTTGAAACCATCGAAAGTTGAAAATTAGGCACATAAACGACATCTTTTTGGGCGTAATGTAATACTAAACATTCCACTTTATTTCCAGTTAACGCCAGTTTCTTTAAACCGGCGTAAACGCCAATTCCATGGTTAATATGAACAACATAATCGCCTGGTTTGAGTGATTCGTAGTCGATTAATGCTTCATTTTTTGAAAATTTTGAGGGTCTGTTTTTATTTTGATATCGATTGAAAATTTCATGGTCGGTATAAATTGCAAGTTTTGCGTCTTTTAAATCAAAACCGTGCCGAAAAACCCCAACCGTAAAGTCGATTTTTTCGTCGAAATTAGGCAATAAATTCATCATTCTTTTGCGTTGACTTTCGTTGTCAGATTGAATGAAAATTCGATATCCATTGGTGATTTTTTCTGTAATTTTTTTATCTAAAACATCTAGGTTACCGTGTAAATTTTCATGAATAGTAAAAGGTGTTTCTCTCTCCCTACTAACTTTTGGGAAATTTTGAACGGTTGCCGCAAGAAAATAATTACGATAGCTTTTGAATATTTTCTGGATAAAATTTTCATCTTCGAAAATGTCATATGGTTGTGCTTTTTTCTTTTTTTTAGATTTTGCGAATAAATCTGTTGTTTCCATCAAAAGTTCTTGGTGGTAAGACTTGAAAAAATGGAACTCATCCCAAAAAATAAGGCAATTTTTATTGTCGAAATATTCTATAAACGAACTAATTCTTGGGAGCAAAAACGAGATGTCGAGTTCGATACCATCATAAAATCCATTTTGATGAATTTTGTTCCAAAAATATTCATCAGCTTCGATGTCGTGAAGCGAAAATTCTCGTGATGGAATAATTGTAACTATTCCTAAATCTTCATTTTCAGAGCGTTGTGTGGTTACATCAAATGGTCGAATTGATTCAATCTCATCACCAAAAAATTCGATACGAAGCGGTTGGTAAAAATTAGGACTGAACACATCAACGATGCCACCGCGTCGTGCAATTTCGCCAACTTTTGAAATTTGAAATTGATTTTCATAACCCATTCCGACTAAATTTGAAACAAGTAAATCAGGATTGTAGTTTTTTGATTTTTCTAAGCGGATAATGTTTTTTGTAAAAATTTTAGGGTCAGTAATTTTACGTAAAAACGAGCGAATTGATGTTGTGAAGATAGCTGGTTGAGCGGAAGTTGTGGCGGTTAGAGTTTTAATTCTTTGTGCTCGAATCATAAAATGTGGTGAACGCTGTTCGTATGGTAAAACCTCAAAATCTGGTAAAAAATGAGCATTTTCTTCACCAATCAATAACCCTAAATCATCCAAATAATCTTCTGCAATTTTATCATCAGCGGCTACAAAAATGATATTTTTGTGGCTTTTTTTAAAAGCGTGAGCGAGCAACAAACTTTTGGAGGTTTGATTCAAATTATGAAAAAGAGAACGGTCTTTGTTATTTTTTATATCATTTTCAAACTCTTTTAAAAAAGTAGAATTTGAAAGAATGGGTTCAATTTTAGTGTAAAAATTACTCATTACTTTTTCTCATTTATTCCCAAAATTTTTTGTCTAAGCTACGATATTGAACAGCTTCACTAATGTGATTCACTTGAATATTTTTGTTATTTTCCAAATCTGCAATTGTGCGTGAAACCTTTAAAATCCTGTCATAAGCACGTGCCGAAAGTCCCAACTTATCCATTGCCATTTTCAAAATAGATTTACTTTCCGCATCGAGTCGACAATATTTTCGGATTTGCTTAGGATTCATCTGGGAATTGCTATAAATATTTTCATTTGAAAAACGGTTTGTTTGAATTTGCCGAGCGTCATTTATTCTATCACGAATATCCTCCGATTTTTCACCAGTGGGCATACTACTAAGTTCTTCATATTTTACTGCTGGAACCTCCAAGTGGATATCTATTCTGTCCAAGAGTGGTCCAGAAATACGAGAACGATAGCGTTGAATATTTGTGATCGAACAGGTACACTGATGTTCCTTTACATTGCTTCCAAAATAGCCACAAGGACAAGGGTTCATTGATGCTACGAGCATAAATTTTGCGGGAAATTCCAAACTTTGGGTCGCACGTGAAATGGTAACAACTTCATCTTCGAGCGGTTGGCGGAGTACCTCTAAAACCGATTTTTTAAATTCTGGGAGTTCGTCTAAAAATAGAACACCGTTGTGCGAGAGTGAAACTTCACCAGGTTTTGGGTAGCTACCACCACCAATTAAGGCAACATCACTAATAGTATGGTGTGGCGAGCGAAATGGTCTGCAGGTGATGATCCCTTTTTTATCACTAGTTAGGCCAGCGACCGAATGAATTTTTGTGGTTTCGAGCGCTTCTTCTAAAGCTAAATTTGGCAAAATTGTTGGAATTCTACGTGCTAACATTGTTTTTCCCGAGCCGGGCGGTCCAATCATCAAAAGATTATGCCCTCCTGCAGCAGCTACCTCTAAGGCGCGTTTCACATGAAATTGCCCCTTCACATCGAACATATCAAGTTGATTGTTGTCGAGTCGAGTGAATAGTTTTTCTTTGTTTATTTTGAATGGTTCGACATTAACTTTACCTTCCAAAAAGTTAACAATTTCATTGAGTGAACTTACTGGAAACACATTCAAACCGTCAATAACAGCAGCTTCTTCTGCGTTTTCTGGTGGCAAAATTAGTCCGTCTAATCCATCTTTCCAAGCGGCAATTGCTATTGGCAAAACACCTCGAACTGGGCGTAGGGTTCCATCCAGCGAAAGCTCGCCGATGAACGCATATTTTTCCAACTTATTACTTTTAATTTGATTTAAGGCAGCGAGTAATGCAAGTGCGGTTGGAACATCGAGGGCAACGCCATCTTTTTTAATGTCAGCAGGTGCAAGATTAACCGTATAAAGGTGGTTTGCAAAACGAAAGCCAGAATTTTTGATTGCAGCTGAAACTCGATTTCTGCTTTCTTTAACAGAATTAGACGGTAATCCAACAATAAAAAACTTGTAGATTCCACCTTTTACATCTGCTTCAACGGTAATTTTTTCGGCATCAATCCCTTGAATTGCATAAGAATAAGTTTTTCCGTACATCACACCTCCCTTTAGTTTCCAATGACTACGCTTATTTTATTTGAATAAATTTTTTCGGTATTTAGTGCAGTAGCTTCCATTAAAATGATGTAAACTCCGATTGGAAGATTAAATCCATCATTATTTGAACCGTTCCAAATAATGTTTCCCTCACATGCTTGTAGTGTTTGGTTTAGAATAGTTTTAACTAATTGTCCTTTCAAATCGAAAATGCGAATAGTTACAGTACTAATAATTTCAGGTAATTTGAAGCTGATAACGGTTGGAATTCCGTTTTGTGACGAAAATGGATTTGGACTAACACTTAGTTTTGAAGATGGTGGTAAAATTTCCACAAAGATGCTATTTTTTTCGCAGGGAGTAGCTCCCAAATTTGAAACTGATGATCCCCAATTTTCTTCAAATGATGATAAGTAGGGGTTAACTCTCTCAATTGAGATGTTCTCTTCACAATTATCTCCAGAATAAAAAACAGAATCAAGTTTTGTGCCAAAATAATCAATTAAATTTAGTGATTCTTCGATGTTATTTAGCGATGTCCAATGTTCTGCTTCAATAACTTTGCCTGAAGCAACACTTGGATAAGAAATTAATAGTTTATTTTTATCTTCACAAATGACTAAAAAATCAATAAGTTGAATGGTGTCACAAATGCTTATAATTCCCCCAGCGGTATCAATAACCTGGAAGTTATCCACACGATATACACAATCTGTTCGATTGAAAACCTCTACCCATTCTTGATTGCTCTCAAGTGGCTTAAACATTACCTCATTAATAATAATAGGCGAATCTCCGAGTAAAATTGATTTAGAGACAATGTTATTCTCCAAATAGTTATCAAATGGGTAGTTAACAATGGTTGTTATGGAGTTATATCCATCTTCTATTTTGCTAATTTGATAATTAACAAAAACAGAATCCTCAGCCATAATTGGGGGAAGTTGGTATGTGTTTGTTTTGTGGTCATTTAGGTGTATCTCAAGAGTTGCTGTTAAGTTATCCACATTTTCGGTGGATAAATTCCAGATTGTGGTTTCAAGCCAATATACATCATTTTCTAACACTATATTCATGGAGTAAATAGCTAAGTCTATGGGGTATAAATTGGCTTCGTTTGGAGTTGGATTTTCGCACTCAAAAAAATCGATTTCGCAATTATTTGAATCAACTCCATCTTGCTTTCTTGCGAGTGAATTTCCACTGGAGACATCAGGGGCAAAATTTATTGCTGGATTATCTAAATCATCGGGTAAGTCATTTGAATTTGGAGAATCATACAAAGCAGTGTCTGTGTAAAATCCATCTGGCGAAACAATTCGGATTCCATCGGTCGCAGTTCCACCATTTTGAAAGACTAAAGTTTCGATTAAATCAGTATTTGGCACAAATTCTTCACCAACTAAAAAATAAGAATGTGGTAAAATTTGGTAAGTATCAGGTCCGTCAAAAGCAAATATAGTTTCAAACTCTCCGCCTGCTTTTTCAATTTTCCAAGAATTGAGATAAATCACATCATTACTGTTATTGTATAGTTCAATCCATTCATTACCAGTATCTACTCCGTCTGGATCATACATAATTTCATTAATTACAACCGTTTGAGCTATAATTAAGTTTGTGATAATTAGAAATAAAAAAAAGATTATTTTTTTCATAACTTAAAGATATTTTCAATAATATCAGATGGAATTATAGATGGTGTTTTTCGGTAATTTGCCAATTTTTCCGCAGTTTTTCCCATTAAAAATGAAGCTGAAATGGCGGCTTCGTTTAATCGTAGCTTTTGTCCGACAAAAGCTACGATTATTCCCGCTAAGACATCACCGCTTCCACCGGTTGAAAGTCCATCATTTCCAGAAATATCAAAAGTAAACAGTTTTCCATCATAAAAGATAGTTGTTGCACTTTTTAATAGAAGACTACATTTGTATTTTTTTACGAAAGATTGCATAATGCCTAATGTGTTGTTTTGAATTTCTGTAATTGATTTTTGGGTTAAGCGGGAAAATTCACCTAAATGTGGCGTGATGATTGTTGTGTTTTTCAAAAGTTTTAACAAGCTTGGATTTTTTGCTAAAATATTAAGGGCGTCGGCATCGAGAATTAATGGTTTTTGCCAAAATTTCAAAAGAGCTTCAATTAGTTTCGTATTTTTTGAATTAACGCCGATTCCTGGCCCAACTAGTAATGTATCCATTTTTTCAAGTTTTTTGAATAATTTTTCTAATTGAATTTTGTCATTTTGCTCAGGAATAGATTGCGTCATAATTTCCACGAGTTGCGTTTCGAAAGTTGTCTCCATTCCCTGTGGATGAAAGAGATTTATTGTGCCCGCACCAGCTCGCAAAGCAGCTTTTGATGCTAAAATCGCTGCCCCTGAAAATCCTGTTGAGCCAGCAATTATGCCAATTTTTCCATAATGACCTTTATGTGAGAATTTATGACGCCTGGGATATTGCACATTTTTATGTGTAACTAATTTTGCTTTCGGAGGGAATGTGACAAAAAGATTTGAGGGGAATCCAATGTCGATAATGTGTAAGTTTCCTGTTTTTTTTTGACCACTTCCCCAAAAATGTCCGTATTTTGGAGCGGCTAATGTGAGGGTGAAGTCTGCATTGATGGCGATTTTTGCTAACCCTGTTTCGGCATCAATACCACTGGCAATATCGATGGAAACAGTTTTGATTTTTGCATCATTAATCTTTTGGATTATTTTACTGATATCACCATAAACTTCACCTTTTAAGCCAATGCCAAAAATAGCGTCGACAATTAAATCGAATGGTTTTATGTTTAGCAAACTGGAATTGGAATCTACTTCATTAATCTGTAGATTTTTGCATTTTTGAAAATTAGCAAAAGTTTCAGGAGACATTTTTTTTGTTTTACCGACAAGGAATATTTCAGAGTGGTGTCCTGCTTTTTTTAGGTGGCGAGCAATGACAAAACCGTCTCCGCCATTGTTGCCACTTCCGCAAAAAATAGCGATTTTGCTTTTTGGTTTCAGTAAGTTTTTATCGATAAATTCAGCACAATTTTTTCCAGCATTTTCCATGAGTTGCGTACTGGGAATCCCAAGTTTTTCAATCGTATAATTATCGAAAAAAAACATCTCTTCACGCGAGAGAATGTGCATTCTATACCTCCGGTAAACTTATCTCAAATGTAGTGCCTATCTCGACTTCGCTTTTCAAAACACGGATTTTACCATGATGATATTTTTGGATAATGCGTTTTGTCAAGCTTAAACCGAGCCCCCATCCACGTTTTTTGCTAGTTGCACCAGGTTGGAAAATTTCCTTGAACATCGACTTTGTCATTCCTGCACCCTCATCATTAACGTGAATGATGATTTTGTTTTTCTGTGAAAATGTTTCGATTTTGATGTTACCATCTCTATTTTGCATTGCGTCGAGCGCATTGTTAATTAAATTTTCAAAACTCCATTTCATTAAATCTGGATCTAGATTTACCATTTTGTTGCCGATGTTATTTTGGAAACTTAGTTCTATTTTTTCAGGTAATTTTCGCCGAAAATCAGCGATGGTTTCTGTGATAATATCAGCAAGAATAACATTTTGAAATTTAATGGTAGAACCAACTTTTCCAAAACGAGAGGCGATTTTGTTGAGTTTATTTAAATCATAATTCATATAATTCAATATTTCCTCAAAATTATCATGAATTTCTAGGTTTTCCAGTTTGGTCAGCAAAATATTTAGCCACCCTGAAAGTGATGAAAGTGGTGTGCCAAACTGGTGTGCCGTTTCTTTTGCCAACCCAACCCAAAGGATATTTTGTTCATCTTTTTTGATAGAAACCATTCCATAAAATCCCCAAAAAATAAAAATGAAAATTAGTCCCATTCCAACATAAGGTAATTGTTTCAAACGGACAACAATAGCGGAATCACCATAATATATATAGCCATAAATTTGGTTATTTTTTTTGCTGTGGATTAGTGGAATTACTGATTTATGAGCGACCATTTTTCGCATCATTTTTTGAATAATTGCTTTTTGGTATTTCTCTAATTTTTCAAATTCTAGTTGGGGAACATCTATGTTTTGCCACGAAAATGGTGTTTTTAAACTATCCGTTAGGATAATGGGATAATCTACTTTTGGAATAATTTCGTTCATAAAGTATTGAAAAAGGTAGTGTTCCAAGTTTACATCTTGCGGTAAACTAATGAATTTTGAATAAAGGTCTGGCACAATTTCAATCTCTTTTTTAATATTCTTAATCACATAATTTGTGTAAAAAATAAATGAAACTATCATAACAATTGAACCGATTAAAAAGTAGATTTTTATGAAGCGATTTCTATTTTTCGTCTTTTTTTGTAAGATTCCAGAGTTCATCTAACCTCTCTAAATTTGTCTGATAAATGTCTTCATTGTTGTTTTTTAAAGATCGTTCAATTTTTTTAAATCTGCGCTCAAATTTATTATTTGTCAACTTTATAGAAGATTCTGCATCGAAACCCAATTTTCGCGCTAAATTAACCAAAACAAATAAAATATCACCTAGCTCAGATTGCATTTCTGGTAGATTATTTTGTTCGAAAGCCTCCATGAATTCGTCAATTTCTTCTTTTAATTTGGCAAAAATAGGGGTAGTGGTTTGCCAATCGAAACCCACGGAAGCAGCTTTATCTTGTAACCTTTGTGCTATGATTAGTGCCGGCATTGTTTTAGGGATTCCATCTAGAACAGAATTTCGTGTTTCTTTTTTTTCCTTCTGTTTTATTTGTTCCCAGTTGATTTTCACTTTTTCTGCATTTGATTTTTTTTTATTACCAAAAATATGTGGGTGGCGTCTAATTAGTTTCTCATTAATTTTTTTTAGAGCTATTTTGATGTCGAATTTTTCTTCTTCTTTTGCCATTTGAGCTTGCATCACGATGTGTAAAAGGATATCACCTAGCTCTTCCGAAAGATGTTCACCATTGTCATTTTCAATTGCTTCGATTGCTTCGTGCAATTCCTCAATAAAATTTGGAATTAATGAGCGTGAAGTTTGTTTTGTGTCCCAAGGACATCCATCTTTTGGGTGGCGTAATTTTTCTACAATTTCAACTAACTCATCAAATTCTTTCATCTTTTATCTCTTTAACTCCTTGCCAATTTTTCACAATGTTTCTGTCTTTTATTTTTTTACGAACAAATCCAATGATAAGCACAATCGGTAAAATACCCCAGATTACCGAGGAAGATGCCATAAAAACTTCTGCGTGGAAATGACTTTTTGCATATTCTTCGAAAAGTGCGGAAAAATCTTTTTGCGTAAAGAAGAAACTTTCATTAAACGCAGAGTTAAAATCTTTTGACTGTTCTAGGCAATCCCAAAATGAGAAAAAACTTTTTTGCCTATTTATGACAAGGTATTTTACCGCAAGGGTTGATTTTGCGTAAAAACTTCCCCACTCAATCTGATTCTTTGGGTAGCCATATTTCATCATTTCGAGTGGTACGGTGTTGCCCATAAAGTAGCTTTTGATAAAATTAAATTCTCTATTTAAATTCCAGCCACCTGAAAAATAAACAGCCATTCCTTCATTGAACCAAAGTGGTGTTTTATTTGCGTGATTATTGATGAAATGATGAATGTATTCGTGTAAAATAATCGTTCTAATTTTAGTTAAATTATGCAAGTTGCGAATATTTTTTAGATAAATCATTTTATCGTGATTACTGTAAAAAGCATCGCTAAATTCTATAATAGTTGCGTGGTTTTTTGTCCAATAAAGATATTCGTCGGCATTTTTTGCGATAATAATATTTGTTTTTTCATCATCGTAAAATCCAATTTTTTTTTGAAAATTAGCAATATCTTGCTCTAAGTTTACGGCGATAATTTTCGCCAATGTTTCATCTTTTTGAGCAGCAATAATGTGGATATTTCCATGTTTAATATTAACCACATTACTCCACAATTGGGCAGAAAACAAAAAGACAAGAAGAAAGTTAATAAAATTCATTATAGACCTAATTTAGACTTTATCAACGTCAATAATTTTTCCATGTTAAATGGTTTAAATACTACATCTGTTAAACCTTCTTGTTTTGATTTTACTACGATATGATTGGGGTCATAGCCGAACCCCGTCATCATAATTATTGGCATTTCAGGATCGTATTCTTGGGAGCGTGAAAACAGTTCATAACCATTCATGTCTGGCATCGCGAGATCTGTTAAAAGCAGGTGGATTTTACGCGTCATGATTTGGTTAAGTGCTTCATAGCCACTGTTTACACAAATAATATTAAGTTCAGCACAGCAATCCGAGAGCTCTCTTTTGAGTAAGCTTGTGACCGCTATTTCGTCATCAACTATTAAAATATTCATAAATTTTTCTCTTCTCATTTTCGTAAATATTTTGTAAAATTTCAGGATAAATATTTTGTAAATATTGAAAAATAATTTGGCGTTCAGTAAGCTGTCTTTTTTCGAATGCAAGCAACTCATTATCACGATAATCTACTTCTAAAATAGGAAAGGTTTCATCTTTAATTTTGGCAATTAATCCATTTTGAATAATGACAGATTTTGACTTTATTTCGATGTTTATGTTTTTTGTAACGATTAAAAAAAAGAGAAAATTTTGATAATTTTCAACAATATTGATTTGTTGCTTAATGTTATCTTCTTTTTGGAATTCTAATTTTTCAAAAGCGATTTGTCGCATATCCTTAAGTATTAAAATTATTTTATGGGGCTGTAAATATTTTTGCCAGAAAGTAATTTTATTTTTGGTAGCTTTGGTGATATTTTTCACAACATCTAAAAAATCGAAAACCGAAAATCGATTTTCAAAGGGTCCTATGTAAAATATTTTTTTTTGAGTATCATCTGTTAATGTTAGAGATTTATTTTTTGGGTTTATTGCCAAATAACTGTTGTTTTTCCAAAAATCAAAATGAAATTGTTTTACATTATTTAGTGAGAATAATTTTTCTTGTAGAAGTGCATCGAAATTTAACTCTGTAGCTTCAAAAAAGATAGAATCTGTGAGGAATTTTAACTCGTCAAAATCATCACCTTCTTGATCTTCAAACAAAAAAAAATCAATACTTTTTTTTAGATTTGTTGTTTTTGAGAAATAAAGTGCTTTTTTCTTTTTATAAAATACAAAAAAACCACTTTTCATGGGTATTTCATTTTGGTTCAAATTATCAATTTTAATCATAAAATGAAAAAATGAAGAGAAAACGAGGCTGTCAACCTAAATAACGAATTTATTTTTTTGCAGCAGGCAAAATGACTACTCTTTTTTCTCTACCGCTGCCAACACTCATGGTTTTTAGGGAGCTATTTTTTTCGATAAATCGATGAACTGTTTTTCGGTCAGTCGCAGTTAGGGGTTCCATCGTGATACTTTTTCCATTTTTCTTTACTTTGTTAGAGATAGTCTTAATTTTTGCCAAAAGTGATTGCTTGCGACGATTGCGATAGTTTTCGATATCAACATCAATTTTTAATTTTTGCTTTTCTTGTTTGTTAAGCATTTGGTTCAATAAACTTTGAAAACTGTCTATCATTTTTCCATCTTTTCCTATGATAAATCCTGCATTTTCAGAGCTTTCAAGCGCAACTAAATATCTGTCTTTTTTCTTTGTTACTTTAACGCCACAATTGTCTATAGTCATTAACCTGAGTAGCTCTTCTGCATATTGCTTTACTCTATTGGTAATGTCGGGAAGGGTAAATTTCACAGTAGTTGGTTTACTGCCAAACAAGCCTAGAAATCCCTTTGTTCCCTCATTAATCACTTCAAATTTAAAGTCTTCAAGTTGAAGGTTCTTTTGTTTCATGAATTTGGCAATAACGATGGAAGTTGATTTTCCAGTTTCAATAATTTCACGCATTTTTTCCAATTCCTAAATAAATTTTTTCTTAATATAATATTGTTGCACTGAGCCAATTATCGAGAAAACAGTCCAGTATAAAACAAGACCAGAGGCTAGTCCTTTGAAAATAAAGAACATCATAATTGGCATTAGGTACATCATCATTTTTTGACTTTGCTGAGTGGCTTTTGCTTTTTCATCCATTTTATCGAGTGTGTTTTTTGAAGGTGCCATCAGTTTTTGTTGCACAAACATAAACACTGACATCAAAATTGGTAGTGCCCAAATTGGGTCTGGTTCAGAAAGGTCTGGTAGCCATAAAAAATTGGCTTGTCGCAATGAAATGGAGTAGCGTAAAATTGGATAAAGTGCAAAGATGATGGGCATTTGTAGTAACATTGGTAAACAGCCACCGAGTGGGTTTACGCCGTGCTCTTTGTAAAGTGAACGCATTTCTACATTCATTTTTTGAGGGTCGCTTTTGTATTTTGCCTGCACCTCTTTAATGAGTGGTTGAATCTTTTGCATTTTAGTGGTCGATTCAAAAGATTTATGGGTAAGTGGGTACAAAATCATTTTTAATATTATTGCAAAAATAATGATTACAATTCCCCAATTTGAAATAAACCCACTTAGAAAATTTAAGAACATTTTGAATATTTTCCCAATCCATTGGAGTGGTCTCCAGCCTAACTCTACCACATTTTCCAATCCAATTTTGTAGGCAACTAAATTATCATAATCGAGTGGTCCAAAATATAAATCAAAGTGGTGATTGAGCGAAGATTTATCGTGTGCAATGAGTATGCTTGCAGCAGGGCTTTCATTGTTTTTAAAGATACTTAGACTTTTGGTGTTTATCAGGCTGTTTGGAATGATGGCCATCGTAAAATATTTTGATTTTATCGCGGTCCAATCTACCTTTCCTTCAAGTTTTCGTTCTTCTTTTAGTTTCCCAAGTTTTGTTTCTTTTTGCTCATTTGCCACTTGATAAACCGTCTGATAATTAGTTGTTTTCATTTTTAAATATTTTTCAGAATCGGCAATACCACTATCAAATGCAAGTTCATACCCACTCAGATTTTCAGAATCGGCAATACGAAAATCCAGTTCGACATTATATTTTTCGCCGAGACTAAATGTTTTCTCAATTGTTTGCTGGTTGATTTTTGTGAAGAAAGAGATTGTATTTTCTGCTATTGAAAAATCGAAAACAGCGTTCTGCAAATTAATAATTGATTCAGAATTATCAATTAATTTTATGTTTAATAATTGGGCACTTTCTGGAATAATTTCAACAAGCTGTGTCTTATCATTGAGAAAAAATTTTTTTAATTGAATGGATTTTACAACACCACCCAAATTACTAAAATGAATTAAGAGAAAATCATTTTCTAAAACGATGTTTTCATTAATTTTGATGTCAGAACTTGATTTTGCTTGAAACTCAATTGGGGGAACGTCATTATCTTCTGCAATTTCAGCTGCAGAGTTTTCAATTTCTATTTTTTCAGTTTCCTGAAGCTTATTTTGTTGTTTTGGTTTCCAAAGAAATTGGGCACTAATCCAATATACAACGAGTATTAACAGTAATGCAACGATTGTTTTTTTATCCATATTATTCTCCTTTTTATGGAAGTGGGTCTTCGCCACCAGCATGAAATGGGTGGCATTTTAAGATTCTAATTATTGTCAGTTTTGTTGCTTTGAAAAATGGAAATTTTTGGAAAGCGAGATATGAATATTTGCTACAGGTTGGCGTAAATCTACAGGTTGAAGGCAGGTATGGTGAAATCACCTTTCTGTAAATGCCAATAAAAAAAAGAGCAATTTGATTAAATATTCTCATCTATTTTCGAAGAATGCAAGAAGTTCTTCGTTGATATTTTCCCAAGTTGAATTTCCAGATTTCGGTTTAGCAACCACGATTATGCAAACTTTCGTTGGATGTAATGCTTTATTTTTATGTAAAAATGACTTTATTCGACGCTTCACTTTATTTCTGACAACGGCGTTTCCAATTTTTTTGCTGACAACTATTCCGATTTTAAAAAGATCTTCAGGTATATTTTGTTCTAAAAAGATAAAGAGATCGCGTTCTGTCTTGAAATTATTTTGATATATTTTGCGATATTCCTCTTTTGAGGTGACGAAGTTCATTAGTCACTAACAGTAAGGCGAGTTCTTCCTTTTTTGCGGCGACGTGCGAGAACCTTACGTCCGGCTTTAGTGCTCATTCTCAAGCGGAAACCGTGCTTATTTCTACGTTTGCGATTATGAGGTTGATACGTTCTTTTCATTTTTTTCTCCTTCTAAACATCAATATATTTTACGTATAATTTTCTATTTATTACCCACACTATACATGGGTCACGACAAAATTGACGTGTAAGTTTGAGCGTCAAGATATTTTTGTAAAGTTAATATTTAGTAATGATTTACTTGACACACTTCATTGAAAAATAAAAGGGATAAATATGTCGAAATTAAGAGGGGATATTATGGATTTACTACTACAAGCAGTTAATATTGCTAAAGATTTGGGGGTTGATTATGCTGATATCCGCATTCAAAAAACAAAAATTGAAACAATTTATTTGCGTAATCTCAGTTTGAAGAATGCTTCGTTAAAAGAGATTTATGGTTATGGGGTTCGGGTGTTTAAAAATGGAGCTTGGGGTTTTTCACACAACAATGAATTTACCAAAGAGGCTATCCAAAAAACAGTAAAAAATGCTATTCAAATTGCCGAACAATCGGCTCGAATTAAAAATGGGGGTGGTTTAAGGTTGGCCCATGAACGCAGCTATATAGATACATTCAAGACACCCTTTAAGGTAGATCCATTCGAAATTCCAATTTCGAAAAAAGTGGACTTAATGATGGAAGTAAATAAAACACTTCTTAATTATGATAAGATAAAACAAGCACAATTTTCCTTTGAGTGCCGCAAAGATGAAAAATTATTTGCCTCGACTATTGGCACAATGCTTGATATTACGACGCTTTACATTGAGCCAACTTTTACGGCAACTGCAATTGATAAGGGTGATAGTCAATCTCGTACATTCAGTTTGGGTGGGCATGCCAAGGGTTGGGAGTGGATGCAGAAGATAAACTGGAGTAACGAAGCAGTTCGCATTGCGGAAGAAGCTATTATGAAGGTGCAAGCTGATACACTGGGCGCAGAAACTCGCCGCGATTTAATTTTAGACCCAGACCATATGTCGTTGACAATGCACGAATCTATTGGGCATCCGACCGAGTTGGATAGAGTGATGGGCTGGGAGGCAGATTTTGCGGGTATTTCTTTTGCCACTCCAGAAAAATTAGGTAATTTCCAATATGGTTCTAAAATTGTAAACTTTCTTGCGGATAACACTTTGATAGACGGCCTTGCTTCTAGTGGTTATGACGATGATGGTGTTCCTGTTCAAAAGTGGCATATCATCAAGGATGGTATTTTGAATGAATACGGCTCGACGCGCGATACTGCACCACTGATTGAGTTGAATGCTAGTAGAGGATGCAATCGTGCGACAAATTACTATGATGTGCCGATCAATAGAATTCCAAACCTATATCTTCAACCAGGGCGGGAAATGCTTTCTCCTCAAGATTTGATTGCCGACACAAAAGATGGGGTTTACATTGAGGGGCGTGGTTCATTTTCTATTGATCAACATCGTGTTAATTTCCAATTTGGTGGTGATATGTTTTGGGAAATTAAAAATGGTAAAAAAGTGCGTCCACTCAAAAAAGTTTTGTATAAATCAAGCAATCCAGAGTTTTGGAATAGTGTTGATGCCATTTGTGATGAGCGCTTTTTCCAAACCTTTGGTATTACGAATTGTGGAAAGGGGCAACCGGGGCAGAGAGGTCGGATGACGCATGGCGGTGCAACGGCACGATTTAGAAAAATTCGCGTGGGAGGTTCGCAATGATGATGAACGAAAAACTACAAAAAATAGGTAAATTTATCAAGGAAAATTGCACAGCAGATGATTTTACTTTGCACATCAACAATTCGCAAACTTCAGCAACGAGATTTGCACAAAACGCAATTACCCACAATATGGGTGGTGAAAATACGAATCTCCATTTAACTGTCGCATTTGGTGCAAAAACAGGTGCTATTTCTAATAATATTTTTGATGAAAATTCATTGAAACAACTGATAAAAACAGCAGAGTCAATTGCAAAGCTGAATCAAATAGATCCTGAATTTGTGGCTTCTGAAAGTGCCCACAAATTACCAGAAACTACCAAAGCTTCTCACGAAACGATAAACTTAAGCTCGGAGAAAATGGTAGATAATATTGCCAAGTGCGTTGAAAACGCAAAACGCAAAGATGCAAACATTTCTGGTATTTCCGAAAAAGAAATTTTCAAAAATTATATGTTAACAAAAAATGGTTTTGAGGGTTTTGATGAGAAGGCTGTTTTTTCCCATTCAATGACGATGAAGAAAGACGGAAAAGAAACAAAGGTCTCGAAATCGGTGAATGATTTTAATAGTTTTTCAATGGAAAACCAACTTAATCAACTGAACTCACAATTTGATTCTTTGGATAACCCTGTTTCAATGGAAAAAGGCAGAATGCCGGTTATTTTGCGTCCAGCAGCTGTTTTAAATTGGCTTCACTATCTTGCTTGGGGTTTCAATTTGCGTAGTGCAGACGATGGTTTAACGCCATTTACGGGCAAATTGGGTAAGCAAATTTTCGGTGAAAAATTTAATCTTTATTCACGCCAAAATCAAGCCAATATTTCTGCACCAAGTTTTTTTTCTAATGGTTTGCCGGTGCGAGATATCGATTGGATAAAAAGTGGTGTAATTCAAACGATGGGCTCAAACCGATTTTACGCAAATAAAAAGGGGATCTTACCTGCTCAGTTTTATAATTTCATTGTCGATGGCGAAAATATTTCCGAAAAAGAGATGATGAAGAAAGTAAAACGGGGTGTAATTGTGAACAGTCTGTGGTACATTCGTTCTACGGATCAAAAAGTGGGCGAGCAAACAGGTTTGACGCGTGACGGCGTGCTTTATTTTGAAGATGGTGAAATTGTGAAATCTGTAAAAAATTTTAGATGGAACGAAATTTTTCACGATGCCACCAAACGGATAATTGCCCTTGGTGAAAGCGTTCATCAGAGTTATTATGCCAAGGTTCCAACAATGTTAATTGACGATTTTAACTTTGTAGATGTAACTACTTTTTAACTGATACATAGCAACAACCTCCATCTCCAAGTTTGGGGTGGGGGTGTTTTTTTATATCAATCTATTCATTGCTTTTTCCATAACTTTTGCGTTCGGAATAGCGAGTGCCGCCAGCTTGTTCATATTCGCTACTGTCTCTACCATAGAGCCCCTTGATGGCTGACAATATTTCGGTATTAAACGCACAGAGGATGTTTTCTTTGGCACAGAGAGCATTGTACAATTCATCTAATTCTGCTAATTTTTGGTTGTAGATTGCCAATGCATCTTCCATCTCTTTAATTTTGTTTTCGTAAGCGGGAACATCTTTTCCGTTACCAAGATTCAAGGCGGGGTTAATCGCAATGATGCCTGCTAACCTTGTTTTTGCTAACCCTAGAATCCTTGATCTGTTTTTTCTTAATCTACCCATTATCTCCTCCTTTGTCATCTTTTCTACCGACCATGAAAGATTTGCACAGTAGACAGAAACTAATGTATAGTTTATAATTTCTCTTTCATAGTACTATGAAGTCTATTTACAGCTAATAATATTCTTTTCACGATACTACAAAACTTATTCATGGTTGGCATTTTTTTTCACATAGTACTATTTAATTTATTTAAGGTTAGTAATATTTTTTGCATAGTACTCTGAAATTTATGTGGGGTTGACATTTATTTTATTTCTGTATCATCTGCTTTCTGTCTGGTCCAACTGAAATCATCGTGATTTTTCGACCCAATAATTCCTCAATTGTGTAAATATAATTTTTTGCATTTTGCGGTAATTTATCAAAATCTGTAATTTGAGAAATATCTTCATTCCAACCAGCCAGTTCGATGTATTGTGGGACAGCATTTTCTAAATTCCTTACATTTGCAGGAAATTCATTCGTGATTTTACCATCAATTTCATAACTCACACAAATTTTCAAAATATCCATTCCAGAAAGAACATCAAGTAGCGTCAAAACCACATTATCTATGTCGTTTATCATTGTTGTAAATTTTGCAGCGACGGCATCAAACCAGCCAATTCTTCGTGGTCTGCCGGTGGTAGCACCGAATTCATTTCCATTTTTACGGATAGTTTTGCCAACTTCATCAAAGAGTTCCGTGGGAAATGGACCATCGCCAACGCGTGTGTAGTAGCTTTTTAGAATGCCAAAAGTTTCCACATTTTTGGAAAATCCGGTGCCAATGGAAATTCCGCCCTTGATTGTGTGGGATGATGTTACAAAGGGATAAGTACCAAAATAAACATCCAAAAGAGAGCCTTGTGCACCCTCAAAAAGGATATTTTTGTCAGTTGCATTATTTAGGAAATAGGGGATTTGTTGATGGTATTTTTCGATTTGTTTGCCAACTTCAAAAAGTTCTTCTGCCTCTTTGGAAGGCAATTTTTGAAGTAAAAGTTCTTTATCGAACAGGTCACCAAATCTGATGCCTTTTCTTGAGATTGCATCAGCGTAGCAAGGTCCGATTCCTCTTTTTGTAGAGCCAACCCCGCTTCCTTTTTGGTCTAATTCTCGATGCTTATTAATGATGATTTGCACACGAGAGTCAATTAAAAATCTGTTTTCGAGTGAAATGCCGCGTTTCTCTAAGTTTTCTATTTCTTTAATTAATTCGAACGGATCGACCACCACGCCACTTCCCAAAACACAAATTTTTTCAGGATACAAAATGCCAGATGGAATGAGGTGGAAAACATATTTTTCATCATCCACCACGATAGTGTGTCCCGCGTTATTTCCACCTTGAAACCGAACAATAAAATCAGATTTTTTTGCTAAAACATCGGTGATTTTTGCTTTACCTTCATCGCCCCATGCACATCCTAAAACAGCAATAGCTTTACTCACTTATTCCCACCTTTTTATAGATATAATCTACATTTTTTGTGTATTTTTCAAATGAAAAAATTGAGAACAAGACATCTTTTGAAAGTAGTTTGCTTATCTCTTTATCGTTCAAAACATAATCTTTGAAAGATATTTTTTCATTGAAACATTTCATTGCTCTTGTTTGCACAATTTTATATGCTTCTTCACGTGTGATGCCACTTTTCGCAAGTTCCAAAAGAAGTGATTGTGAAAAGACCAAACCGTTGGTGATATTCAAATTTTCCAACATTTTTTGGGGATGAACCACCAGCATTTCGATCAATTTGATGGTGCGAACCAGCATGTAGTTTACCAAAATGGTTGAGTCTGGTAAGATAACCCTTTCCACCGATGAATGACTGATATCGCGTTCGTGCCACAGGGCATTATTTTCGAGTGCAGCGACGAGGTTGCTACGTAAAAGCCTAGCGCAACCACTTAAATTTTCCGAAACAATTGGATTTTTTTTGTGTGGCATTGCTGAAGACCCCTTTTGTCCACCCGAAAAATTTTCTTCAGCTTCACCAACCTCTGTTCGTTGGAGGTGGCGTATTTCGACAGCCATTTTTTCGATTGAAGAGCCGATAATCGCGATGGTACTCAAAAATTCAGCGATGCGATCACGTTGAATAACTTGTGTTGAGATGTTGACTGCTTGTATACCCAGAAGGTTACAAGCTTCTTTCTCTATTTCGGGAGAAAGATGTGCGTAGTTTCCAATTGCACCAGAAAGTTGCCCAACTGAAACGACTTCAATTGCCCTTTTCATTCTTGCAATATTACGCCTATTTTCATCGAACCACAAGGCAAATTTTAGCCCGAAAACAGTTGGCTCTGCGTGAATTCCGTGTGAGCGTCCAACGCAAATTGTGTTTTTGTGCTCAATTGCTTTTCGGTGCAGTTTTTTTGATAAAATTAGTAAATCTGCCAAAATCATTTCGCCTGCTTTTTTTAGTTGAACTGAAGTGGCGGTATCTAATACATCAGACGATGTGAGACCGTAATGTAGCCAGCGAGAGGACGGTCCGATGTGTCTTGAAACACTCGTTAAAAACGCAATTACATCGTGTTTTGTTTTTGCTTCAATCTCTTCAATTTCGGCGATCTCGAAGTCTGCTTTTTGGATAATGTTTTCCAAATCTTCTGTGGGTATGATGCCAAACTTATGCATTGCTTTACAGGCTGCAATTTCTACATTGAGCATAAATTGGAAGCGATTTTCCATTTCCCAAATTTTTGCCATTTTAGGCAATGAGTAGCGTTTTATCATGTTTTTTCTCCGTTACCTTCGCGGTACTAAAACTCTTATTCTATTGCGATGAAAAGTGATTTCTAAAGTAGCTATAATTAACATAATTGCGCCCAAAATTTGAAAAAATGAGAGCAAATTTTTATTGATGAAAAAGTCAAATAAAATAACTGAAAGGGGAAAGGAAAGCTCGCAGATAGAGGAAACCATTGCTTTCACTTTTTTCAAGCCAAAGTAGTAGAGAAAAAGTCCGCTACCACCAGTAGTGAGTGCGATAATCAAGGAAAATTTCCAATTTTGGATTGTAATGTTTTTGAATTCGCCAATTTTTCCAGCAAAAATAATGTAAAATAACATCAAAAGAGCAGTAAAACCGAACCGATAAAAAGCAACTGTTTTTACCGAAAATTTAGTGAGTGCTACTTTTCCTAAAACGGTTGCGCTACCAAATGAAATGGCGGCAAGAAGTGACCACAATGCGGCTTGAATAAGATTGGCATGTTTGTCTAGGTTTGGTGTTGCTCTGCCAAAAGTGAGAAAATAACTGGCAGTAATAGCAACAAGTGCCCAAAGCACAAAATCTTCCTTAAGTCTTTCATTCAAAAAAACGGCTGCCAAAACAATAGCAAAAACAGGTTGTAATTTTTGGATAAGCACAATAACGGATAAATGGTCAAATTGCGTTAGGGATAGTGCTTTAACGATTGCCATTGTTCCTAAAGAACCGCCAAAAATTGCAATCCCGAAAAGGAGTAAAAAGTCATTTTTGCGGAAAGATTTTATTTTTTTGTATTCCGTAAAAAGAAAAAGATTCATTAATAAAAATGGTATTAAATGTAATATGAACACAACGAAGCCAATATCAAGGTTAAAAAGTTTTGGAGTGAGTATAACTCCGTCTAACCCCCACATTGTGGCGGCAAGAATTATCGCTAATGCACCTACAATTTTTTTATGATAACTATTCATAAATTCTCCTATTTTATCGTTAGCAGAATGATTCTACTAATCTCCCCAGTTTGTGCCTTCATTTTAAATCATCTCTCCGGCAAATTCTTCACCGTTTCGTACAA
>CAZWYK010000005.1:0-21403 GCA_964638205.1 uncultured Candidatus Cloacimonadota bacterium
GATGGTGGTATTTTACAAAGCGGAAAATTTATCTCAATTTCGACAATTGGCAAATCAAAAAAATCATTTACCGAAGTCGAAATTTGCGTTGTGCCTACATTAAAAGAAGAGCTAAAAAACGCTATAAACTTAGAAAAAATTGAAGAGTTGCAAAATCAATTCTCAAATTTACTCAATAAAAATATAGATTCAAAAAATAAGATAGTCATCAAAAATAAAATTTACAAAAATTCTTTTTTCCGCATCAGTAAATATGCAAAAATGGTTGATAAAAATACGATAGATCCCGTTTTTTCTATCGAAAACAATACACTTAAAATAGGATAAATTAGAGGTAATATGTATTATGAAAAGCTTTTAGAATCAGTAATTAAATCTGAGCAAAATCCAATTAACAAAATGTATTTGCACGAAATTAAAATGAAATGGATAAAATTTGCGAAAATCCCTAAAAATGAAAATAATGATGAAATTATTCAATTTTTAAATGATTTTCTCAAAACATTGAGGCAACGAAAATTTAATTTTGAAAAAAAATCTGGAAAAGGATTCAAAAAAAGTTCAGCGATTTTTTCAGTTGATTATCTTAAAGATTTGCTTTCAGTTTTCATAAATCGCAGTAAAATTTTGGATAATAATCCGGCAAAATGGGGCATACAGTCATTTAGTACAAATTTAAAGTTTAATCCGGCCGATTTGACTTCAATGAAAAATAATCCTTCTTTTGAAGCAACAAATTCACCTCATTTAATGCAATTAGTTCAACAAATTGATGCTCAATTTCGCACGACTGGAAAACGCAATTTTTCCAAGTATAACTTAAGTTTACCGCTTATTGTTTTCCACATTTTTAAATCTATTTCAGAAGATGAATTCATTAAATGCAATTATATTGCTAATTTGGCAAAGTCTACTTTCGCTAAATCAAAAAACATCATTGTAGTTGAACATCTCGATTTTGTACCAGAAATCAAAAAATCATCCATTGATGCAATGTTTATTTTGAAAAAAGATTTTCCAAAAAATGATGAGATTTCAATTGATGTCGTGAATGCACTCGAAAAAAATATTTTGAAATATCTCACAAAAGATGAGCAAAATTTAGATTTTCAAAAAACGGGCATTTTAATTTAGGGGAATATATGAAAAAATTTAACATTTCAGAGGCAATGAACATCAAATTAGATGCAATTTTACCGAAATATCCAAAATTTGAGAAAGGAATTAGAAGAGCGCCACGACGCGAAATGAATTTGAATAAAAATGAAATTCAGCTCGCTCTCAAAAATGCCCTTCGCTATATCCCAAGTGAATTACACGAAAAAGTTGCACCAGAATTTTTAGATGAATTACTAACTCACGGACATATCTATGGCTATCGGTTTCGACCAAACGAAAAAATTTACGGACGACCCGTTGAGCAATACAAGGGTAAATGTCTTGAAGGAAAAGCATTCCAAGTGATGATTGACAATAATCTCAGTCTAAAAATCGCCTTGTACCCTTACGAATTAGTTACCTATGGTGAAACTGGAGCTGTTTGCCAAAATTGGATGCAATACCTCTTAATCAAAAAATATCTGGAAAATTTAACCCACGAAAATACACTTGTCGTAATGAGTGGCCATCCGCTTGGTCTATTTAAATCTTCGCCAAATGCACCACGTGTCATCAATACAAATGGTTTAATGATTGGTCAGTTTGACAATCAAGAAGATTTCAATAGAGCAAACGCACTCGGTGTAGCAAATTACGGACAAATGACAGCTGGGGGCTGGATGTACATTGGACCACAAGGTATTGTTCACGGCACTTACAACACTATTCTCATTGCTGGTAGGATGAAACTTGGCGTTTCAGAAGATGGCGATTTAAGGGGCAAAATGTTCGTTTCATCTGGGTTAGGTGGCATGAGTGGAGCTCAACCAAAAGCAGTAGAAATTGCTAACGGTGTGGGTATTTTTGCAGAAGTAGATTTATCTAGAATTGAAACTCGTCACAATCAAGGTTGGGTGATGAAAAAAACAAATTCTCCTAAAACTGCCTTTTTAATCGCACAAGAATACCTCGAAAAAAAAGAAAAAATGTCGATTGCATATCATGGAAATATCATAGATTTATTGGACTATGCAGTCAATAATAATATTCACATCGATTTACTCTCTGATCAAACTTCTTGCCACGCTGCTTATGAAGGTGGATATTGTCCACAAGGTTTAACTTTTGAAGAACGCACCGAGATGCTTGCAAATGACAGAAAAAAATTCAGTCAACTAGTCGATGAATCTTTACAAAAACATTTTGCATTAATTAAAATTCTTTCAAATCGTGGCACCTATTTCTTCGATTATGGCAACAGTTTTATGAAAGCAATTTACGACGCCGGAGTCACAGAAATTGCCAAAAATGGAGAAAACACTTTCGATGGCTTCATTTTTCCAAGTTATGTAGAAGACATTTTGGGACCGGAACTTTTTGACTTTGGATACGGTCCATTCAGGTGGGTATGCCTTTCTGGAGAAGAAAGCGACCTCATAAAAACCGATAATGAAGCGGCGAATATCATCAAAAATTTGCGTGATGAACAACGCTATCAAGATTTGGATAACTACAAATGGGTACGCGATGCAATGAAAAATAGACTTGTCGTTGGAACACAAGCACGTATATTATATCAAGACACACCTGGCAGATTAGCAATTGCCCTAAAATTCAATAAAATGGTAAGAAATGGAATTGTCGGACCAATTATGTTAGGACGTGACCATCATGATACAGGAGGAACGGATTCTCCCTATCGTGAAACATCTAACATAAAAGATGGTTCCAACATTATGGCGGAGATGAGTACAGAGTGTTACGCAGGCAACGCTGCCCGCGGAATGAGCATGGTTACTCTGCACAATGGTGGTGGCGTTGGAATTGGGAAAGTTTCTAATAGTGGATTTGGAATGCTACTCGATGGATCAGAACGAGTTGATTTTATTTTAGAACGAGCTTTCCCTTGGGATGTAATGTGTGGTGTAGCTCGCAGAGCGTGGGCAAGAAACGAAAATTCCATCAAAACTTGCATAGAGTTTAATCAAGTAAATTCAAAAACAGACCACATCACATTGCCATTTATTCCAAAGACGAATTATATCAAAAATTTAATTGATGAAAAACTAAAATAATCATGAAAAAATATTTTTTATTCACCATCTCTTTTTTGCTATTCAATTGTGCATACTATAACACTTTTTTTAATGCAAAAAAAGATTTTGAAGCAGCCCAAAAGTTAGAACTTACCGAAAATGGCAGACCAAAAACAATGGCGATTCAAAAATACACAAGTGCCATCAAAAAATGCAGTTATCTGCTGACGGAATACCCAGATAGTAAGTATGTTGATGATGCCCTATTTATGCTCGCAAAAGCAATTTACTACAGTGGTTCTAACTATTCACAAACCATCGTCAAAATCAACGATCTGCTTAAATATTATCCAGAAAGTGAATTTATTCCAGAAGCGAAATTATACCTCGCAAAAGCAAAGTATAGGACAAAAAACAAAGAGATAGCTTATCAAATTTTGCAAGATTTCTTATTGGTTGATGATTACAAAAAGATACACCCAAAAGCACTCAAAATTTTAGCAACACTCCATTTGAAAGAGAAAAACTTCATTGAAGCTGAATACTACCTCAAAAAAATAATCGATGAACATTCAAAGTCTGAAGAGTTTGAAACTGCTTTTTTCCTAAGAGGAAAAACACAATCTGATGCCAAAAATTACCAAAAAGCAAACGAAATTTTTATGAATTTACTGAATTCAAATGTGACACGGAGTATCAAGCTTGATGCAAAATATTGCATCGCCCAAAATCATCTTTTGCTCGAAAATTTTGGAAAAGCAAACGAAATTACCACTCAACTTTTAACAGATGAATACCGCGAAAATATGATTTCAAAAACCAGATTGATTCAGGCACGTGCTTTGACAAAATTAGGAGATTCAGACGAAGCAATCGCTATTTTTGAAGCAATTTTAAACGACAACAAACGCACAAAAATTGCAGCAGAAGCTTCATTTTATTTGGCAGAATTATATTTCGAAGTGATCAAAGATTACGAAAAAGCAATTGAAAAATATAATCAAGTAAAAAAAGAATTTCGACAATCAGAATTTGTAAAAACCGCATTAACACGCAGTTCTGTTGCCAGTCAAATTTTGCAATATCATGGTTCTGAACAAAAAATAGATACAAAAGCACTCGTTATGCAAAATTTCAAATTGGCAGAATACTACATTGATATTTTGGAACAGCCCGATTCGGCAGTTGTCGTTTACGATAAAATTATCAATCATCAAATAAAATTATTACAAACAGTTGATTCACTTGATTTTGCAATCTCCAATTTGAATTTAAAAATTGATTCACTCACCGCTCAAAAAAAAAATTCAGATTCACTTGTAATCATTGATTCTACTCTCATTCCGCAAGTTGATAATCCGCAAATTCAGGATTTAAAGTTACAACTTCGTGATACAAAACAAACTTTAAACTCAACTAGCGAAATCGCGAAAGAATACTCTGATGAATTTGTTCCTTACGCAAAATTCGTCAAACTTTGGATTTACCATACAATCAAAAATGATACCCTTAAAGCCGATTCTATCTTCATGGATTTGAACGAAAACTTTGGCGAAAACAAATACACTTTTGGTGCAAGCCTGCTTTTGGAAAATAAGCAAGTTCTTATCATTACATCAAAAGAATTGACAGAAACAATTGACTTTGACGAAGCATTTCGCATTCTGAAAAATGAAAATTCGGCGATTGATGCAATGAAATTAATTGCTCAAAATGACGAACATCTTTTTGTAGAAAAAGCAAAATTTCTTTTGGGTGAAAACTACTATTTTTCATTAATTGACAGCGTCTCGGCAAAATTTTATTTTGATGATATTTTGCGCAATTCACAAAATACCGAGATGAAACGAGCTATCAAAAGATATTACAACGGTGAGAATTTCATCATCAAAACAAGATTACCTTTGTTAGAAAAATGGGAAACTGAAAAAAAAGAAAAAGAAGAAAAATCAACAATCAATGAATAACACAATATTTTATCAACAAAACTCACTGCTTAAATTTTTTTTTGCAATTTTTGGTGCTTTTATCGCCATTTTTTTAACCATAAGATCATTGATTTTCCTGTTTATTATCACTTTTTTTTATCTCTATCAAGATCCTAAAATAATTATAAAGTGGCTTCAAACTTCGCTAAAAATCGTGCCATTATTCATATCTATCTTTGTTTTTGGTATAATTTTTGAAATTGATTTTTTTTTACAACTAACACTTTCGCTACGAATTTTATTCATTTTATTTTTGTCTGTTTATCTCACATTTTCTACTTCAATCGAAAATTTTTTACAAGATACAGCGTTCGTTTCTCGTTCGATTTTATTAAATAAATTTCGGTTTTTAGGAGTAGCAGTCATCAATTTTTTACCAATTTTTTGGAGTGAATATAAAAATATCGAAAAAACGAATATCTTGAATACCATTTCAAATTCTATTTTAAATAGTTTCAACAAAACAAATTTGGTTGAAAAAGAGACAATTCAAAAAATGAATTCGCATTCAAAAACAAAATTCCAAATAATTCCCAATCTCTATTTAACCTTGTTCATCGCAATTTACGCCATAATATTTTTGGTTAATTTCAAAAAATGAGATATTGCTTGCAAGTTGCGTATGATGGCACAAATTTTTCGGGATGGCAAATTCAAAAAATTGGTCGAACCGTTCAAGAAGAAATTGAAAAAGCAATCACTCAAATCGCTAAAACACCAATAAAAATTGTCGGTTCTGGTAGAACAGATGCAGGTGTACACGCGATGCGACAATATGCGCATTTCGATTTCCCGATTAAAATGACGGTAGAACAGATAAAATTTGCAATTCAAACGAAGCTTCCGCGTGATGTAAAAATCTTAAAAGTTAGCATCGAAAATGATGATTTTCATGCTCGTTTCGATGCAACTTTGCGAACGTACAAATATTTTATCTCCAAAAACCGCACTCCGTTTAATCGATATTATAGTAGCCATTTTCCAAAAATGAACATCGTGAAAACCAAGATTAATCATTGTTTACCTTATTTTTTGGGTGAACACAATTTTGCGGCTTTTGCCAAATTTAACCCAGATGTGCAAAATTATGTCTGTAAACTGGAAAAATTTACTTTCGAGGAATCCGATGATAATTTTGTTTTCACCATTTCGGCAAATCGATTTTTACACAATATGGTAAGGCGAATTGTGGGAACTATCATCAACATCACAAATTCAACAGAAAAAGTTTCTATTATAGAAGAATTTTTCAAAATAAAAAACCACAAATTAGTTACAACCGCACCGCCACAAGGTTTATATCTATTTAATGTAAAATATTAAGCTGGCAATATTTCTAATTTAAACCGAATATTGGCTTCCACACCACCAATAACCATAATGTTCTCTTTCTCAGACAAAAGTACTCTTGTTCGCGTGCTTCTACCACCAACTCTTTCGCCATTCACCAATGTACCAAGCTGACTGCCACGATCTAAAAAATAATAACCATTACTTTTTTTTATTATTGCAAAGTGCGATCTTGAAACAGAATAAGGAGAATAATCATGCAAATACAAATCATTGTGATGAAATAGTTTATCTGATCTTCTGCGAGAATACCTACCAATTTTAAATGGAAAATGAGATATTATCACTTTATCTAAATCAGGTAACATTTTTTTTGCTTTAGATGAAGCTGGGATTAATGTTATTTTACTTTTTGAGGTTTCGGCTACTGTAATAACTGTTTCTCTAACCGCATCTTTACCTTTCAATCTGCTTTCATGAAATCTGATTTCTTCGGCTAACTGCAATAAAATTGGTTTTATAAGCTCAGCATTTTTATATTCGAAAAATTCCGTGAAAATACGAGGATCAATCTTCTCAACTTCAACATCTGTAACTGCTGATACTGTAAATCGATTTGGTTTTTCCAAAATAAAATCAACTGTCCCAAAAAAATCACCCTTATTAAATTCTACAACCGACTTTTTCTCGGAATTTTCTAGTAATACTCTACCTTTTATAATTTTATAAATATTGGTAGAATTATCTCCCCGTTTGATGATAACATCATTTTTCTTATATTTTTGTCTAGTAATATTAACACTCATTTTAAATCCCCTTTTTACATTACTCAAGGGCTATATAAACGCAATTTTCATTCCATTCTATAAGTTATTTTTACTTTTTAATTACCCAAAATTCCCAAAAGAACACCCGCAGCTACTGCAGAGCCAATCACACCAGCAACATTTGGAGCCATTGCGTGCATCAATAAAAAATTACTCTTATCGCATGTTTGTCCAACATGATGCACCACCCTAGCACTATCTGGTACTGCTGAAACACCTGCAGCACCAATCATTGGGTTTATTTTTGTTTTCAAAAATAAATTCATTAATTTAGCAAATAAAAGTCCTGTTGCTGTCGCGATACAAAAAGAAAATGCACCCAACATAAATATTTTTACGGAATCTACTTTCAAAAAAACATCTGCTTGCGTACTAGCACCAACGGTTAAACCAAGCAAAACTGTAATTATGTCTATCAATGCATTGCGAGTAGAATTGGCAAGACGCTCTGTTACACCACTCTCTTTCAAAATATTTCCAAAAAACAACATTCCCAAAAGAACAGAAGCTCCAGGTGCTATTATAATCGTCACTAACGCACCAACAATTGGGAAAATCACTTTTTCACGTTGAGTAACAACACGTGGTGTTTTCATTTTAATGATTCGTTCTTTTTTAGTAGTTAAAAGCTTGATAATTGGCGGTTGAATTACTGGCACAAGTGCCATGTATGAATAAGCTGCAATCGCAATTGGGCCAACTAAATGTGGTGCAAGTTGAGATGAAAGAAAAATGGAAGTAGGACCATCTGCTCCACCAATAATACCAATTGCACCTGCTTCACTAATTGTGAAACCCAATAAAATTGAGCCAATAAATGTGGCAAAAATTCCAAACTGAGCCGCCGCACCTAAAAGAATTAATTTTGGATTTGCAATAAGGGTAGAAAAATCTGTCATCGCACCTAAACCCAAAAAAATGAGTGGCGGATAAACTCCAGCTTTTACTCCCCAATACAACAAATTCATTACAGAATTTTCTTCGTAAACCCCGAGGGTTCCAGGTATATTTCCCAAAATCACCCCAAATCCAATTGGCACTAAAAGTAATGGCTCATAATTTTTAGCAATACCTAAATAGACAAAACTCAAGCCAATCACGATCATGATAAAATATGACCACTCAAATTGTGCTAAGCCGGTCGTCGAAAAAAACTGAAAAAATTCGTTCATTGATTACTCTCCAATTTCCAAAAGTGTTTGCTGCTCTTGCACACTATCGCCTTCTTTCACACTGATTAACCTAATAACCCCAGCTACATTTGCAACAATTTCTGATTCCATTTTCATCGCTTCTAAAATCAAAACAGGCTGTCCGCTGATTACTTTATCACCCTCTTTTACTAAAAGTTTGAGCACTAAACCAGGAATTGGAGCCACCAAAACACCTGTTTTTAAATTTTGTAATATCTTTTTCGGTACCGAAATTTGAGATGTTTTTTTAGGTGTACGAACCAGTGACTTTTGCGCTTGTTTTTCCTGCTCAATATCTATTTCATACTTGATGCCGTTCACTTCTACAACCGCACTATCACCATGGTATTCCACGATGCGTGTTTCATATTTTTCATTTTTTATGGTAAATTTATATTTTTTCATTTCGACTCCTTGAAATATCTATTGTTTGGGAAATCATTAACATTGGAAGCACGCCACATATTCACTGGCGCACGCGTCCAAGTTACCAAAAGATTATTCTGTTGTTCTACCTTTTTTTCGTGAAGATAGATAGTTACCATTGCAGCTATTTCATTATTGGAATAAGTCTTTTCATCTATTTTAGAAGACACTTTTTTACGTTCGAAAAGATGTAAATGCTGCAATTGACCAATCAAAAAACCAACTAATGACAAACTGATAAAAACAATCAACATCCCGACCAAAACAATACCTCTCAAAAAAGTTGATTTTGTTTCTTCGTATTTTTGCAAGCCAGTTGCAAATTTTGTAGAATCAATTTGCAATTCTGCAAGCGTTTTTTGGTTTGAAATATTTTTCTCAATTTGCAGAACTTCCTTGAACTTTTGTTCAGGAATATTTAATTCTCTTGAAATGTCTATTAAACTTTTTTCAGTCGAATATTCAATATTTGCGAAACACAACACCAGCATCAAAACCATCAAAAATATCATTATTTTTTTCATAGATTTACCAAATCATAGTGGAATATTTCCGTGTTTTCGGGGTGGATTAGAATCTTTTTTGTTTGCCAACATTTCGAGTGCACGAATAATTCTAAAACGCGTATCTGCTGGTTCAATCACATCATCAACATATCCTTTTTCTGCCGCCAAGTATGGATTAGCAAATTTTTCTTTATATTCTTCTATTTTTTCTGCCACAAATGTTTCCTTATCTTCCGCTTCGGCTACATCTTTGCGGAAAATTATTTCGACTGCACCTTTTGGTCCCATCACCGCAATCTCGGAAGATGGCCACGCGTAGACCATATCAGCACGCATATGTCGGCTATTCATCACGCAATAAGCACCACCGTAAGCCTTTCGTAAAATCACGGTAATCTTGGGAACAGTTGCTTCCGCAAAAGCATAAAGCAATTTAGCACCATGACGAATAATGCCATTCCATTCTTGATTTGAACCTGGTAAAAATCCCGGTACATCTTCCAAAACGACGAGTGGAATATTGAAAGAATCACAAAAACGAACAAATCGTGCCGCTTTTACTGATGCGTTAATGTCCAACACTCCTGCCAAAAATTTTGGTTGATTTGCCACAATTCCAACACTCTGCCCATTCATTCTGCAAAATCCGACCACTACATTTTGGGCAAAATTTCTAGCAATTTCCAAAAATTCACCATTATCAACGATACTCTCAATCACATCTAAAATGTCATAGGGTTTATGTGCATTTTCAGGGATAATTTCATTCAATTCATCACAACTTCTTTCAGTAATATCTGTCGAAGCTTTCACAGAAGGCCCTTCCATGTTGTTTGAAGGAATGTAATCCATCAATTGGCGAATAAGCTGAAGCGTTTCTTCTTCATCTTCAGTAACAAATTGTGCAACTCCACTTTTGGAAGCATGCATAATTGCACCACCCAAATTTTCCGTTGTAATATTTTCATTTAATACCGTTTTCACAACTTTCGGACCAGTCACGAACATATAGCTTGATTGTTTATTCATAATAATGAAATCGGTAATCGCTGGTGAATAAACCGCACCACCAGCACAAGGTCCCATTATCGCTGAAATTTGAGGAATAACACCACTGGCCATAACATTCCGCAGAAAAATATCAGCATATCCAGCAAGCGCATCTACTCCTTCTTGAACACGTGCTCCACCAGAATCATTTAAACCGATTAGAGGTGCACCAACTTTCATAGCTAAATCCATTATTTTACAAATTTTGGCGGAATGAGTTTTAGATAGTGAACCGCCGACAACGGTAAAATCTTGTGCATAAACATAGACCAATTTGCCATCAATCGTACCACACCCCGTAACCACGCCATCACCCAAAAATTGTTGTTTCTCCATTCCCAGGTTGGTACATTGATGTTTCACAAACGCATCAAATTCTTCAAAACTATCTGGGTCCAAAAGTATATTCAATCGCTCACGCGCTGTCAATTTTCCTTTTTTATGTTGTGCTTCGATTCGTTTTTCACCGCCACCCAAACGTGCTTCAGCACGCTTTTTACATAATTCCTTAATTTTAGCCAAATTTGACATTACACCTCCAAAACATACAAATTAGTTATTTATTTTATTATTATTGAGTCAATAAAATAAATTATTTTTTTAGTTTTTTCCACCAATCGAGCCGCTTTTGAATTTCTTTTTCAAAACCAAATTTTGATGGTTGGTAATACTCTTTTTCACCCATTTTTGCGGGAAAATATTTTTGTTTTGAAACACCGTTTTCACAATCTGGGTCATATTGATAATTCTTACCGTAATTCAAGTCTTTCATTAATTTTGTCGGAGCATTTCGAATGTGCAGCGGCACCCCAAGGTGACTTGTTTTGTGAACGTCTTTTGCTGCTTTTCCATAGGCTAAATAAAGTGCATTGCTCTTGGGAGCAGTTGCTAAATAAACCACAAGTTGTGCAAGTACCGTGTTTGCCTCTGGCATTCCGATAAAATGAACAGCATTTTTTGTCGCAATTGCTTGGACAAGGGCATTTGGATCTGCAAGACCAATATCTTCGGACGCAAAACGAACCAGTCGGCGCGTGATATAAAGTGGATCTTCACCGGCTTCTAACATACGAGCCAACCAATATAATCCTGCTTGTGCATCACTGCCGCGTAACGATTTGTGCAACGCCGAAATCACATTGTAGTGTTCTTCGCTATTTTTATCATAAGACATTGCTTTCTTCGTCAAAATTTTAGAAAGAAATTCGATATCTACTTTTTCGTTTTTCTTTAGATTCTTCAAAACACTTTCGAGGTAATTTAGTGCTTTTCTACCATCACCGCCACTTTGAGTTGCCAGAAACAAGAGACTATTGTCAGAAAAATTTACTTTATATTTTGAGACTGCTCGTTTCAAAATTTGCATAATTTCATCATCAGTCAACTTTTGTAAAACAAAAATCTGACAACGCGAAAGAAGTGCTGAGATAATTTCAAATGATGGATTCTCGGTTGTCGCACCAATTAACACAACAGCTCCAGATTCAACGAATGGTAAAAAAGCATCTTGTTGAGATTTATTGAAACGATGAATCTCATCAATAAAAATAATGGTCGTTTTATTTTGAGTTTGGTGTGTAAATTCTGCTTCTTTCATAACATTCTTTACATCTTTAATACTTGATAGGACTGCACTAAAAGCGATGAATTTACTTTTCGTTTTTTTTGATATAATGCGTGCAATTGTGGTTTTTCCGGTGCCGGGCGGTCCCCACAAAATGAATGAGCTAAAATCATCTTTTGTCATCATATTTTGCAATAAGCCGTTTTTCTTGAGAAGTTTCTTTTGACCGACAATTTCAAGTAAATTTTGTGGTCTTATTTTTTCGGCGAGTGGAATCTTGGTAG
This sequence comes from uncultured Candidatus Cloacimonadota bacterium, assembly GCA_964638205.1. Lineage (GTDB taxonomy): Bacteria > Cloacimonadota > Cloacimonadia > Cloacimonadales > TCS61 > TCS61. The sequence continues at coordinate 12,263 of CAZWYK010000005.1, forward strand.
CTTTATTTTCAAATAATGAAATTTGGTCTAACATTATTTTACAATCAATTTAATTTGTTGTGGAATGACTTCAATTCTCACTTTTTTCGCATCTTTTAAAATAGGAATTTCACCATCATAATATAGCGGTAAATCATTTTCAGAAGTTATCTCAATTGATTTCACAAGCTTTGTTGAAACTTCCTCATAACCGAGGTGTTTACCTGGAATTACGGTTGGTAATAATTTCATAATACGACGACGATTTATAAATTTAATCATACAAACATCGAGAAATCTATCGTTGGTAATTGCAGCTGGTGTAACTTGGAATCCGCCACCGCAAAAACGCCCGTTTCCTACCGAAAACATCAACAATTCATCACTAATTTCTTCGCCATCAAGTTTCATTTTCAATTTATACGGTTTGTTGGTAAGGAGGGTAATTAAAATCGCAGAATAGTATCGTAAAATCCCGTTTAAATAATTGATTTTACTCGCATTTATTGCTGCTTTTGCATCGAAACCAACTCCGAGTGAATTAATGAAATAGGTGTTATCAAATTTGCCGACATCCACAGTTTTTGTGCGATTTGCTTCCAAAAGTTGAACTGCTTTTTCTATATTTTTGGGAATGTGAAAATTTCGTGCAAAATCATTTCCGCCACCCTCCGGGATTATTGCAAATGTAACTTTAGCTTGTTCCCCTGAGTTCATAATGCCATTCACAATTTCATTAATAGTTCCATCTCCACCAACCGCCGCGATTTTATGATACCCCTTTTTTATCGCATCAATCGTTAATTTGGTTGCGTGTTTTGGTGCTTTTGTTAACTCAATTTCATAATCTAAATTGTGCTTTCGTAAAACTTCAACTAAACGGTTAATTTTTTTTCCAGTTTTTCCTCGACCAGCAGCAGCATTAACGATAAACAGCCATTTTTTTTTCATCTAAACTTCCTTCTTTCTTTTTTTAAAATGAATACAAATTCACCTTTTGGCAAATCTTTTGTCATCATTATCATCTCTTTAATATTGCCCCAAAATATTTTTTCCTGTGGCTGTGTGAGTTTGTAAGCTAGCACAACTTCCCTTCTTTCACCGCACACTTTCCGAAAGTCTCGAAGCAAAGAATTTAATCGATACGGTGCCTCCAAAAAAATAATATCATAATTTTTAGGAAGCTTTTTCAGTTCGGAAATACGCATTTCTCGATTTGCGGACAAAAATCCGTAATAAAGAAACTTTTCCAATTTAAGACCACTCACCATCAAAGCTGAAAGAAGCGAAGATGCACCTGGAATAGGCACCACTTTTATCCCATTTTGATGACATTGCCAGACTAAATTATTCCCTGGATCTGCAAAAAGTGGAGTCCCTGCATCACTGATAAGAGCTGCTGTCTCACCGTTTTCTAAGAATCGTTTCAATAATTCAAACGACTGTTCTTTTTCATTGTGTTCATTCAACAGTTCAAGCGGTTTTTGAATGGCATAATTTTTCAGTAACCTGCTACCCATTTTGTATTCTTCACAAATCACAAAATCAACTTCTTGTAAAATTTTAAGAGCACGAAGCGTGATATCGTCTTTGTTTCCTATTGGTGTAGCAACTACAAAAAGTTTACTATTTAATGACATAATCTATCTTTCCTTGATAATTTCTTTTGTAATAAATTATGCCACCAATAATCAAAATAAATAAAGTCATCAAGATGCCACTTAGACTTAAAATCAGACTCAACTTATATGATTTTGGTGTAAATTTCATTTCGAGAATGTGTTCGCCTTTTGGAATTACGACACCTCGCAAAATGTAATTTGTAGCAAAAATTTCTGTTTTAACACCATCGATAAATGCTTCCCAACCAGCAGGATAGTAGATTTCACTAACCGTTAAAAATGCTATTTCATCTGTTTCTACTTTGAATTTTAGATTGTGAATATCAAATTTCAAAAGTTTAATTTTTGTATTTTGTGGGATTTTTACATTTTCAATTTCAACTTCCACAATAGCAGTTTTTTGTGGTTTGAAGCCAGGTTGATTTAGCCTGTTCCAAATATCTTTTTTATTTTTTATTACTTCAATATACTCCACAAACCAAGCACGTGGCAATTTTTCTAAATTTTCGTAAACAGATAATTTCGTTTTTCTATCGTAAAAAGCAAAATGTAAATTTTCAAAAGGTAATTTTCGCCCAAAAATAACATATTTCACATTTAACATATTAACAATATTCCAGTTTATTGGCACTCGATTTTTTAACTCAAAATGCAAACAATTCGCGATAATATCTTGATATCTTTGCAGTTTTACAGCGTGATATCCACCGATAGACTGGTGGTAATACGACCACTGATTTTGCCCGAAATTTCCACCGAGAGGGTAAATACGAAAATCTTCGTCATCACTTAATAAAAATTTATCTGTATCCGTTTTTTGATAGGTTTTATCTATTGTTTTTTGGGGCTCTATGTTTTGCAAAAATCGTTTGTCAACATTGACTAAATCTACAATTATGAATAATGATATCAACATTAAAAACGGATATTTTCCAAGTTTATTTTTGTTGAACAGGAAAATAGTTCCAAACAGTAAAATCAACAATCCAAAAGAAAAATATCCATCTTTCAGAAGCAGGTTATGGCGTTGTGTTTTCAAAGTTTTCAAATAATTCGATGCGTATTTTAAACCATCAGCCCTACCATATTCAGAAACAAATTGCTGCTTAATTTTTGCAATTTCTGTAGCATTTGTATATTGCATTTTTTGAAAAATAGCTGTTGAAACAGTGAATAAAAATCCTAAAATAAGAATTATATAAAACGCTATTTTCATATTTTTTTTGAAGTTTTCATCATTATTTTTAGTAACAATTGTTTTCAAACCAAAACCAGCCAAAATTACCGCAGAAAATTGGAGCAAAATCAAAATCATTGTCGGAACACGGAATTTATTAAAAAATGGTACATATTCTAAAAGTAAGTTAGATAATAGCGGAAAGTGTCTTCCAAATGAGATTAATAATGCCACAATCGAAACTGTCATTAAAAGCTTAACAAACCTTTTTTTACAGAACATAAGGGCAATAAAAGCGAGGGCAAAAATGGTAATCCCAAAATACATCGATGTTTGGGTGAAGGGCATCCAGCCCCAATAGTTGGGAGAAATTCCACCAAAAAAATTAGGTATCAAAAAAGTGAGAATTTCAGCTGGGTGAAACGACCAACTTGTAGCATATTCTTTACCTACGCCTTCTGCACCACCTCGAATGCTGTATTCCCCGTATTCATAAGTCGATAAATACGGTTGAGCTATTGCTAACAATGCAATAAAAATGGCAAATAATAATATCAATGAAAAAATAATATGTGATTTTATCTTTTTATCTTTTACTGACCAAATAAGTTGAAATACCCAATAAATTCCGATTAAAATAAAAGTATAATAAGAAATTTGAGCATGATTTTCGCGTAATTGTCCTATCAACATTAATGCTAAAAAACCAGTTGCCAAAAGGCTTTTTCGCTCTTTCAAATAATGAATGGCGAGGAAAACCCACGGCAAGTAGATTATCGCTTTGAATTTGGAATTATGACCAATTTCGAGTAATCCTAAAAGATGGGTGGAAAGTGCAAATGCAATCGCAACAGTAAAAGCAATAATCGGTTCAAATTTCAAAAAAATCATCAATAAATAGACACCGACAGCAGCTAAGAACAATAACAAAATACGCCAATTTATTAGTTTATTTGAAAATTTCAAAATGGTATTTATAAAAGGATATTTTGAACCAAATGAGATGAGATAACCTGGCATACCAGCAAAAACATTACTGTTCCACATTGCTTGTTCAGAGTTGTGTTTATTATAGGAAATCATACACTCAGCGGATGAACGCCATTGTAGTGTATCACTTGCTTTCGGTACATAATTTAAAAATGCAATTTTGAAAAACAGAGTCACTAAAACCAGAAAAATAAGCCCAATAAAGATAATATGTTTGAAGCGTCCATTTAATATTTTTGTTAAAAAATCCATTCGCATAAACTTCCTTCAATTTTTTTCTGAAAATTTATTTTATAGAAAAATAGTCAAATAAAAAAAGCCCACAAAATTTTGTGGGCTTCGATTTTTACACATTTTCAATCGCAAATTTTAGTGCATTTTGCAACATTTCGTCGGGCGGAGTATCTATCAATCTGCTTTCCGTCATCATTTTAAGTGTTTTTTCACTCATCGAAATATCTTTCTTGGCAAGGTTATAAACTTCATCCCAGCTCATCTCAATTCGTGCCACACCATCTTCGATGGCTTGCATTGCTACATCAGCCGCTTCTCTCGGAAATACATCCATCTCATCCATTTTTGGTACGATATTTTCTGTATTTATTCCGCGTTTTTCAGCAAATTTCGCCAAAGATTTTGCGGCAGCAATCGCCATATTATCTGTGATTTTTTTTGCTCGAACCAAAAGTGCACCTTTCAAAATACCGGGAAAACCGACAGAATTATTAACTTGATTTGGAAAATCACCACGACCAGTTGCCACGATAAAAGCACCTGCATCTTTGGCAGCATAAGGATAAATTTCGGGAATTGGATTTGCACAAGTAAATACGACAGACTTTTCTGCCATTGAGAAAATCCATTCTGGTTTAACCGTCTCTGGACCTGGCTTGGAAAGTGCAATCATCACATCAGCATTTTTACAAGCTTCACCAAATGTATCAATTTTTTGTGGATTTGTAGTTTCACAAAGTTCCCATTTTCGATAAAATCGTTCGTCAGCTTCGATGTCTTTCCTGCCCAAATGCAAACCACCTTTTGAATCAAACAATGCAAGATTTTTTGGGTCTCCGCCAGCCTTAATAATTAATCTGGCAATCGTTGTATTGGAAGCACCTGCACCCAAAAAAACAATTTTCACATCTTCAATTTTTTTCTCAGCTAATTTGAGAGCATTAATTAATCCTGCCAAAGTAACGCAAGCTGTACCTTGGGCATCATCGTGCCAAACTGGAATATCGCACTCTTCACGCAGGGTATCCAAAACTTTATAACAGTTTGGTTGAGAAATGTCTTCCAAATTAACAGCACCAAAACTCGGTTGCAACATTTTCACAAATTCGATAATTTTATCTGGATCTTTTTCACCGTTTTCATTTGTACTATCGATACATAATGCAGTGGCATCTACACCGCCTAAACATTTCATTAGGAATGCTTTGCCCTCCATTACACCGAGTCCTCCCGGAGGAGTGCAATCACCATCACCAAGAACGCGAGTAGAATCACTAACCACTGCTACATAATTTCCACGATTAGAAAGCTCGAAGCTCGTATCGTTATTATCACGAATGGTTGTAGAAACCTTCGAAACGCCCGGCGTGTACCAAACATTAAACCAGTTAAATCCAAAAACACCTGCCTTTGGAGCTGTTTGAACTTTACCACCGTAAAACTTATGAGCTGAAAACGATAATTCTTTTAGAAATATGGTTTTAGCTTTTGCTATTTGCTCTTTTGTAAAGTCTTTTGGAAATACTTCATTTAAGTTTGACAAATCAAGTTTTATTTCTTTCATTTTTTGGAACCTTCTTTTTTATATTTTTTTACGCCTTCTTTGTAAATATCATTGCCCTTCACATCATTTGCCACAATGCACGGGAAATTTTCCACCTTCATTTCGCGAATTGCTTCTGGCCCCAAATCTTCATAAGCAATAACTTTTGTTTCTTTGATAGAATCTGCCATAATTACCGCTGCACCACCAATCGCTGCCAAATAAACAGCCCCATTTTCTTGCATTGAAGCAATTACCTCTTCACTTCGTGGACCTTTGCCAATCATTGCTTTCAAACCAACATCCAAAAGAGCTGGTGCATACGGATCCATCCTGTAACTTGTGGTTGGTCCCGCCGAACCGATAGGACGACCGGGCGGTGCTGGTGCTGGTCCAACATAGTAGATAACCTGACCTTCTACATCAAACGGTAATTTTTCACCTTTTTGCAGAAGCTCTACCAATCTTTTATGGGCTGCATCTCGCCCACTATAAATAATTCCTGAAATAAATACTTTGTCACCAATTTTCAATTTTTCCAAATCGGTTGTTTTGAGAGGAGTTTTTAAATATATTTCCATTCTACTTTTCTCCTAAATTGTGATACTTTTGTGGCGAGCTGCATGGCATTGCACATTCACAGCTACTGGCATCGACGCAATGTGACAAGGTTTCGTCAGAATATGAACAGCGAGAGCTGTCGTATTTCCACCTAAACCTTGTGGTCCAATGCCGAGATCATTGATTTTCTCCAAGATTACTTTCTCAATTTCCGCCCATTTTGGGTCAGAGTTTTCTTCATCTAGATTGCGTAACAAAGATTTTTTCGCGAGAAGAGCACTTTGCTCAAAATTACCACCCAAACCAACACCTACGATAATTGGTGGACACGGATTTCCGCCTGAGCGTGCAATTCTATCGACCACAAAATCGATAACGCCTTCGATTCCATCAGCAGCTTTCATCATTTTAACTTCGCTCATATTTTCGGAACCGCCACCTTTTGGAGCAATCGTAATCTTCAAATCTTCACCCGCTACAATTTCGGTATAAATAATTGCTGGCGTATTATCTGTCGTGTTTTTTCGTTTAATAATTGGGTCATTTACCATCGATTTTCGCAAATAACCAGCTTCATAACCTTGGCGAACACCCTCATTTATTGCGGTTGTAAAATCTCCACCGACAATATGAACATCTTGCCCAATCTCCACAAAAACTACAGCAATCCCAGTATCTTGACAGATGGGCATTCTGTTTTCGGCAGCAAGTTCATAATTTTTAAGAAGAATATCCAAAACATCTTTTGCAGTTGGGGAAGTTTCTTTCGCATAAAACTCTTTGGTTTTTGCCACTAAATCTTTTCCGATAAAATAATTTGCATCAATACATAATTTTTTTACAATTGAAATGATTTCATTTACATTAATTTCTCGCATAATTCCTCATTTTTTGAAAAGCACTTTGGCTACTGTTTCACCAATCTGTGCTGGAGTTTCTGAAACCGTTACGCCCGCATTTTGAAGAGCTACTATCTTTTCTTGTGCGGTGCCTTTACTGCCCGCAATAATTGCACCAGCATGTCCCATTCTTTTGCCTTTTGGTGCAGTTTGTCCTGCGATAAATGCTACAACAGGCTTGGAAATATTTTCTTTGATAAATTCAGCAGCTTTAATCTCTAATTCACCACCAATTTCACCGATTAAAACAATTGCTTCTGTTTCGTCATCAGCTTCAAACAGTGATAATAATTCGATGTATGATGCTCCAATAATTGGGTCACCTCCAATTCCAACCGCAGTAGTAATACCAAAACCAGCTTGCACTATCTGATTTGCTGCTTCATAAGTGAGTGTTCCCGATTTTGAGATGAGCCCTACATTACCTTTTTTGAAAATATAACCGGGCATAATGCCAATTTTAGCCTCTCCTGCTGTAATAATTCCTGGACAATTCGGGCCAATCAAAGTAGCATTTTTATCTTTCACAAAGCGTTTTGCAATTACCATATCATTAACCGGGATTCCTTCCGTGATACAAATAACTATTTCTATGCCAGCGTCTGCCGCTTCCATTATTGCTTCAGCGGCAAAAGCAGGTGGTACAAAAATAAGGCTAACATTTGCACCCGTTGTAGCCACAGCCTCCACCACCGAGTCAAAAACTGGTTTTCCCAAATGGGTGGTTCCACCTTTTTTGGGAGTAACTCCGCCCACAATATTTGTACCATAATTTAGGCATTGTTCCGCATGAAAACTACCCTCTTTTCCAGTAAAACCTTGCACAATTATTTTTGAATTTTTATTCACTAAAATACTCATCTTAACCTCTTGCGGCTACCACTACTTTTCTGGCGCCATCACTCATACTTTCTGCAGTTATGATATTTTGAATATTTGCATTTTTGAGAATTTCGGATGCCTCTTTCGCGTTTGTTCCATCTAATCGAATCACGAGTGGAACATTAACATTTATTTTTTGAGTTGCTTCTAAAATACCATTCGCAATGCGGTCACAACGCACAATGCCACCAAAGATATTCACAAAAATTGCTTTCACATTTGGGTCTTTCAAAATAATCTCGAAACTTTTGGCAACTGTTTCGGCTGTTGCTTTTCCACCTACATCAAGAAAATTTGCAGGTTCGCCATTTTCGTGTTTAATAATATCCATCGTGGACATTGCCAAACCGGCACCATTCACTACGCAACCTACATTTCCATCTAACTTCACATAGCTCATACCATATTCATCAGCTTCCAATTCTGTTGGTTCTTCTTCGTCAAAATCACGCATTTCAGCAATTTTTTTGTGTTTGAACATCGCATTGTCATCAAATCCAACTTTCGCATCAAGTGCGATAAATTCATTGTCATCTGTTAATACAAGCGGATTAACTTCAATCATATTCGCATCTTTCTGCACATAAATTTGGTATAAAGATGCAACTAATCTAGTTACTTTTTTGGTTAAATCTGCATTCAATCCAAAAGTTTTTGCAATCATTCTACCGTGAAAACTGCGAAAACCGATGAGCGGATTTATTTGAATTTTAACGATTTTTTCGGGCATCTCTTCTGCTACTTTTTCGATGTCCATTCCGCCTTCCGCCGATGCAATAATGACTGGCATTTCGGTAGCTCTATCCAAAAGAATACTCAAATAATATTCCTCTTTGATATCCACCGCTTCCACAATATACACTTTTTGGACTAATTTTCCTTCCGGTCCAGTTTGGTGCGTAACAAGATTCATCCCCAAAATTTCGGAAGCGTATTTTTCGACAGCGTCTAAATCTTTAGCAAATTTAACCCCGCCACCTTTACCGCGACCACCGGCGTGTATTTGTGCTTTCACCACCCAATTTTTTCCACCAATTTCTTTTGCAGCAGAAACTGCATCTACCATATTTTCGATAACTTTCCCATTTTGAACGGGAACGCCAAAATCTGCAAAAATCTGTTTTGCTTGATATTCGTGAATATTCATACTTCCTCTTTAATAAAGTGTTCCTTCATAATTTACTGTCAGCTGTTTTGCTTTCACATGATTTGGAATGTAATCTGGCAATAAAATCGGTGAAATTCGTTTTTTAT
>CAZWYK010000006.1:0-18095 GCA_964638205.1 uncultured Candidatus Cloacimonadota bacterium
TATCGTTGTTTTTGCACTCCCGAAAATTTAGATAAAATGCGTGCCGAACAAAAAGAAAAAGGACTTGATACGCGTTATGATGGCCGTTGTCGCCATCTTTCAAAAGAAAACATTGAACAAAAAATTGCAAATGACGAAAAATTTGTAGTACGCCTCAAAGTTCCACAAACAGGTGAGATTACTTTTTATGATGTGGTACGGGATAAAGTTAGCTTTCCATGGGAAACGGTCGATGACCAAGTTTTGATGAAATCGGATGGCTTTCCAACTTATCATTTAGCAAATGTTGTTGACGATCATTTGATGGAAATTTCTCATGTGATTCGTGGGGAAGAGTGGCTTTCAAGTGTTCCAAAGCATCTGTTTTTATACGAACAATTTGGTTGGAAACCACCTAAAATGGTACACCTTCCGCTTTTGTTGAATTCCGATAAAAGTAAGTTGAGCAAGCGTCAAGGTGATGTTGCGGTGGAAGATTATTTGGCGAAAGGATATTTGCCAGAAACACTCATCAATTTTGTGGCTTTGCTCGGTTGGCATGCGTCTGGTGATCGCGAACTTTTCACTTTGAAAGAACTCGAAAAAGAATTTTCGCTGAAACGCGTCAATAAAGCTGGCGCAGTTTTTGATATTGATAAATTAAAATGGATGAATGGTCAGTATTTACGCAGTTTAGATTTGAATTATATTGTCGGAAAAGCGATTCCATTTTTAGATAATTTTACGCTTCCCGCAGATGATAAATTGCGTAAAATTGTTGATTTTGGCAGAAATCGTATTTTCACCCTTGCTGAAATTAAAAATGTGATTAAACCATTTTTCAGTTTGCCAAAATTTGATGATGAAGCGAAAAAAATTATTGCTAATGGACAGAATTTGTTCAAGTTTTGGGTGGAAAATATAGAACAAATAGACCAAATTCAAGATGAAGATGTAAATAATTTTCTCAAAGAAAGTACCAAAAAAGTGGGTGTAAAAGGGAAAAATCTCTATTTTCCACTCCGTTTAGCACTTTTCGGTAGTGTGCACGGTCCAGAATTGCCCAATATATTTGATATTTTAGGAAAAGAAGAAGTATTAAAAAGATTTAAGAATGTAATTGGAAATGTTTGAAAAGATTAAAGGTCAGACCAAGGCGATATCACTTTTAACACGTGCTGTTGAGAGTGGTAAAATTGCCAATAGTTATCTGTTCTACGGTCCGGATGGAACTGGTAAATTTACTACAGCACTTTATTTTGGTATGATGATAAACTGTAGTGCTGCACACGATAAAAAGCCCTGTGGATACTGCTCGTCATGTAGTAAATTTCGTAATTTTTCACACCCTGATTTTTTATTTACATTTCCCACTCCAAAATTAGATATTTCATTAGATGGTGAGATAAAGTCTGCTAAAATTTTGGAAGAATATAAAGATTACATAAAAAATAAAATTGAGACACCGTGGAAGAAATTCTATTTTTCCAAAAATATCGAAATCCGCATTGATAGCATAAGAATGTTGGAACATCGCATCAACCTTTCACCGAATGAAGGAACGAAGAAAATTTACATCGTGGAGCACGCTGAAATGTTAAATGAAAAGACTGCAAATGCTTTTTTGAAAACATTGGAAGAACCACCATACGATACTGTGATTATTCTCACCACCTCTAAATTAAATGCACTTTTGCCGACGATTATTTCACGTTGTCAACAAATAAAATTTTATCCAATTTCCCAAAAATTGATTGAAGAAGAGCTGAAAAATCAACGCTATTTGGACAATACCGAAGCAAAAATATTTGCACGAATTGCCAATGGAAATATGGAAAAAGCATTGATGTTAGCGGAAGAAGACTCTTCGGAAGTGCGGCAGAATACATTGATCTTTTTGCAGATTGTCATTTCTCAAAATGATGCAAAGTTTATCGAATTTTTAGCAAATTTCAAGGGTTCAAAAAACATACTACAAGAATTAATCTCATATCTTATAATTTGGATTTCGGACATTACATATTTGCAAAATTATCCCGAAAATATAATAAATATCGATAGTTTAGAGATGATTAAACAACTTTTTATGAAAAACCCAAAAGTAGAAAATTATGCTTTTGAAATGATTGAGTTTTTGGAAAAGATGCAACATAAATTAGCGCGTCATGTAAATGCACAATTAATTTTAATTGAAATTTACAATAAATTTAGGAAAATTTTTGGAGGAATACATTGATGGAACATTTTGAAAAATCAAATTTTATTCGCGATATAATCGACGAACACAACAAAACTGGTAAATTCGGAGGACGCGTTCACACAAGGTTTCCACCCGAACCAAACGGATTTCTACACATAGGTCACGCTAAGGCTATTTGTTTAAGTTTTGGAATTGCAAAGGATTACGATGGACTTTGTAACCTTAGATTTGATGATACAAATCCGGTAAAAGAAGATGAAAAATTTGTAGATTCGATTCAGAAAGACATTAAATGGCTTGGTTTCGATTGGGAAGAGCGTCTCTTTTTTGCGTCCGATTATTTTGATAAAATGTATGATTATGCGATTCAGCTCATCAAAGCAAAAAAAGCGTATGTCGATAGTCAGACATCTGAAGAAATTCGTAAAAATAGAGGAACCGTGAAATCTGCTGGAATTAAAAGTCCATTTAGGAATCGTTCAGTTTCCGAAAATTTAGAGCTTTTTGAAAAAATGAAAAATGGCGAATTCGCAGAAGGAACTTATGTTCTGCGTGCTAAAATTGATATGTCATCTCCAAATATGTTGATGCGCGACCCACTAATGTATCGCATAAAAAAACAAAAACATCACCGTACTGGTGATAAGTGGAGCATCTATCCAATGTATGATTTTGCACACTGCTTAGAAGATTCAATGGAGGGAATTACACATTCACTCTGTTCCATAGAATTCGAAAATAACCGTCCACTTTACGATTGGTTTCTCGATAATTTGCAAATTTATCATTCGCAACAAATTGAGTTTGCTCGGTTGAATTTGAATTATACCGTGATGAGTAAACGCATCTTATCACAATTAGTTGAAGATGGTCTTGTTTCTGGTTGGGATGATCCTCGACTTCCAACTATTTCTGGTTTGAAAAGACGAGGTTACACTCCAAAATCTATTCGTGATTTTTGTGATGCAATTGGTATGGCGAAGCGTGAAAGTGTGGTAGACATTTCTCTTTTGGAATACACAATTCGTCAAGATTTGAACATTCGTGCTGAACGCAGAATGGCAGTTTTAAATCCGCTTAAAATTATCATTGATAACTATCCAGAAAACCAATCTGAATTGCTTGACGCAATTAACAACCCGGAAGATGAATCTGCAGGAAAGCGTAAAATTCCATTTTCAAAAGTATTGTACATCGAACGCGAAGATTTTATGGAAGATGCTCCCAAAAAATTTTTTAGACTTGCTCCCGGTCGTGAAGTACGACTTCGATATGCTTATTTTATTAAATGTGAAAGTGTTGTGAAAGATGAAGATGGCAAGATTATTGCACTTCATTGTACTTATGATTGTGCTACAAAAGGGGGCAAAGCACCAGATGGACGCAAAGTGAAAGCGACTTTGCATTGGGTTTCAGCACAGCACGCAATCGATGCGGAAGTTCGTTTGTACGATCGGCTTTTTGCGATCGAAAACCCACTTTCAGCAGAAGGCGATTATCGTGATTATATCAATCCAAATTCAGTTGAAATTTTGCGAAATGCTAAACTTGAACCGAGTTTGCAAAATGCTAAACTTGGAGAATTTTACCAATTTGAAAGAAAAGGTTATTTTTGCGTTGATGATGAAAAAAAACTAATTTTTAATCGTACTGTTACGCTACGCGATAGTTGGGCAAAATTGCAAAAAAAAAGGAATAAAAAATGATGTATTTCAAGAAAATAATTGGTGAAAAATGCTATCTGTCTCCCATTAATATTGAAGATGCAGGAAAATACACCGAATGGCTAAATGACTTTGAAGTTGCGAAATACCTACTTCTATATCGTCAGCAAATTACGGCGGCAAAAGAGAAAGAAATATTAACCAAAATGTCCGAAAGGGGCGATTATATTTTTGCTATTATCGATAAAAAAACTGATGGATTAATTGGTAATTGTGGATTTCATAACATTAACGCGGTAAATCGAAGAGCCGAATTTGGTATTTTTATTGGCGATAAAAATTGTCAAAATAAAGGATTTGGAACAGAAGCTGGTAAATTACTTTTGGATTTTGGATTTAATATTTTAAATTTGAACAACATTTTATTAGAAGTTTACAGTTTCAACGAAAGAGCGATAAAGGCTTATGAAAAAATAGGTTTCAAACACATTGGTAAACAGCGTGAAGCCAAAATTATGGGTGGTAAAAAATACGATAAAATCTTCATGGATATATTGGCATCGGAATTTTGGGCAAACAATGTTTCAAAATTAATGATTTAAAATTAGGAGATGGAGGATAAAATTATGATGGATATTGTTGCTAATATTTTTAAATTATTAGGTGCATTAGGTGTATTCCTTTATGGAATGCGTGTGATGAGTGATGGTTTGCAAAAAGTTGCCGGAAATAAATTGCATCAAATTTTGAATTTTATGACGCAAAATCGTGTAGCAGCTGTGATAACTGGTTTCTTAATCACGGCACTTGTGCAATCTTCGTCTGCGACTACTGTAATGGTAGTAAGTTTTGTAAATGCATCTCTCTTGAGTTTAACTCAAGCAATTGGTGTAATTATGGGAGCCAATATCGGCACGACCGTTACAACTTGGATTGTTTCTTTAATTGGATTTAAGTTTAGTATTACAAGCATTGCGTTGCCAGTAGTGGGTATTGGGCTTCCACTTATCTTTTCTAAAGTGAAAAAACGCCGTGATTTAGGAGGAGTTCTCATTGGCTTTGGACTTCTTTTCCTCGGTTTAATGTTTTTAAAAGAATCAGTTCCGGATATTAAGGAACATCCCGAAGTTTTGGAGTTCCTAAAAAATTATACAAATTTGGGATTTTTATCATTCGTTTTATTTGTTGGAGTTGGTGCAGTTTTAACTGTGATTGTGCAATCTTCCAGTGCGGCGATGGCAATTACTGTAACGATGGCAGCATTCGGTTGGATAGATTTCCAAACAGCTGCCGCGATTGTTTTGGGAGAAAATATAGGTACGACGGTTACAGCATACTTAGCATCGCTTGGAACAAGTGTAAATGCACGACGAACTGCGAGAGCACATTTTTTGTTTAATGTTTTTGGCGTAATTTGGATGGCTTTTGTATTTAAATATTTTCTCGTGTTTATCGTCAACATATCACCTTGGGACACAACTGGATTTTTGGTGCAAAATGTCGATACAAGCGCAATTTCAAAAATTAATTTACCATTAAGTTTATCACTTTTTCACACAGTTTTTAATATTTTGAATACATTTGTATTCATTTTTTTTATTCCACAAATTGCTAAACTTGTGGTAAGGCTTGTTCCACAAAAAAATGACGAAGTTTCTCAGAAATACGAGTTACAATACATTTCTACTGGAATTCAAGATACTGCTCAGATGAACCTTATGAATGCAAAACAAGAAATTAGTAAGATGTCAAACATTACCGAAAATATGTTTGAAATTGCTCTCACAGTTTTAAATAATCCAGATAAAAAGATGGATAGTAAAGTTAAAAAAGTTAAACAATTAGAAGAGCTTACAGATCAAATGCAAGAAGAAATTTCAAAGTATTTAGCGGAATGTTCAAAAGAAGAATTGAGTGAAGAAAGCATTGAAAATGTGAATGTGATGATGCGTATCGTACACGAGTTGGAAAGTGTAGCAGATGGTATTTATCGCTTTATTTTACTCTCTCAACACAAATATGAACATAAAATTTCGTTTCACGAAAAAGCAAATAACGAGATTAAAACATTCTCAAATTTACTGAAAGAATTTATCAAGTTAAACAAAGAATATTTAGATGGCCAAATGCCGAATGATGAGCTTAATCATGCTTTTGAATTAGAACAAAAAGTCAATAATTTGCGAAATGATTTGAAAAAATCAGCAAGCGAGCGGCTTCAAAAAGGAGCAGATGTTCACGCAGAATTATTGTACATAGATTTAATTCGTTATTTTGAGCACATTGGGGATAACTCGTTGAACATTGCACAAGCTCTCAAAAATATTCATTAAACACCTTTTTCATCTCCCCAAATAATTTTGTGGAGTTGGATTTGTAGTCGAGCTGGTAATTTATCTTTGATAATCAGTTCGGCTAATTTTTTGAAACCTATTTTGTTTGAAACGGGCGAAAAAATAATTTTGTGTTTTGCTAGATTATTTTTTTGGATAAATTCTTTTGCAAAATGATAATCTGAAACATTGGAAATAACAAATTTTAGCTCATCTTTTTTGAGATTTATGAAGTCTAAATTTTTGATTAAGAAATTGTTGCTTTCTCCACTTTCTGGACATTTAATATCTATAATTTTGGTAACGTAATTTGGTACTTTTTCTAAATTTATCGAACCGTTTGTTTCTAATAAAATTTCATAATTTTGTTTATTCAGCTCTTCAAAAAGTGGATAACTTTCGTTTTGTAAAAGTGGTTCACCACCAGTTATTTCTACTAACTTTGTGGGTTGGTATTGTTTTATCTTTTCGATAATTTCGGAAATGGTAAAGTTTAAATCACTTTTATAGCTGTATTTTGTATCGCAATATTTACAACGCAAATTACAACCAGCTAATCTGATAAAAATACACAATTTTCCTGCAAAGCTAGATTCCCCTTGAAGGCTGTAAAATATTTCCGAAATGTTTAGCATTTTTCTAAATTGGCAAGAATGGAAAACTTTTTTTATAACCTAACTTTGAATTGATTGTTGATAAAATTTTTTCAGGATGACCGATGACAAATTTGTTTCCGAATTGATAATAATTTTTTAAATTTAAGTCAAAATTATCCAAAAAACGGGTATTTCCATAAAGTGGAATACCATTGCAAATGAATAGTTCAATATCATTTATATCACAATGAAGTAAATTCTCAAATGGGTCTTCATCTTTTTTGGGAAGCAAAAGCAGGTCAGCAGTTTGATTGTTTAAAACACCAAAAGATTTATCTAACATCAATGCTTTTTGGGCGTTCACTGTAATCATTTCAAATAATTTTTTTGCAGGAATTTGTGGTAAACAATGTTTTATGTACTTAAATTCTTCAAATAAATTTAAACTTCCAGACATCGTTGAATCAGTACCTAAAACCACATTAACATTGTGTTTAAGACAGCTATTGACATCCAATGTCTTACCGATTAAATAAAAATTAGATTCTGGACACCAACAAATGGATGTTCCATTTTCTGCACATTTTTTAATCTCATTTTCGGTAAGAGCAATGCAGTGAATTAGAAGCGTGTTTGGCTGTAATAGTCCCATATTCTCAAGTCTGGTAAAACTTTTTTGTGCTGTTTTATCCTTTCCTTCGGCGAGATGAACGACAAATGGAATTTTCCCATTTGCGTTTTTGCTTTCTGTTTTAGCATCTTGACCACCCCACCAATTTCCCATCGAGATGGAGTGGCATTGTGCATAATTTTTCAGAATTGTAATCGGGTTATTTTGGTAGTAAGCACTTTTTTGTTTTGGAATATGATCTTGCACAATGGCACAACCAGAGAAAATATTTTTGTAAACTCCCAATTGAATGATCAGGTTTGCTCTTTCGTCTGTAAGGTCAAATTTTCCATCATTTATCCAGATTTTATTACGTTCTAAGAAGGAATCGCTAAATTTCATATCTTCAACCCATTCTTCCACATTTTGGTAAATTTTTCCATCTCCAGCTTTTGGAAACCAATTGCTGATAAGATGATCATGAGAGTTGATAAATGGTGGATATGCAATTAAATTGGAAGTGGCTAACCTTCTATTTTTAGCAAGATTACTATTGATTTTCAGGGTTTTATTTTTTGTGATATTTTCGGAATTGTGAACGCAAATATCAACTGTGATTTCCATTTTACAATTTCTTCAAAAGTTCAGGGATTACTTCAAAAATATCGCCAACAATGCCCAAATCTGCCACTTTGAAAATAGGTGCATCTGCATCTTTATTTATCGCAATTATGTAATCGGAAGATTGCATACCAGCCAAATGCTGAATTGCTCCCGAAATTCCAAGCGCAAAATAGATTTTTGGCTTAATTGTTTTTCCTGTTTGTCCAACTTGATGCGGATATGAAATCCATTCTGCATCTACCGCAGCTCGCGATGCACCGACAGCAGCGTCGAGTTTTTTAGCAAGTTGTTCAACAAGGGCAAAATTTTCTTTATTTTTTATTCCACGCCCAGCTGCAACAACAAAATCTGCTTCCGTTAAATTTACAGTCTGCGTTTCATCTTTAACGAATTTCAAAAATTTTGAGTCGTCTTTCATATCTGAAAAATCAATGATCTCATTAATAACTTCACCTTTTCGAGATTCATCTTTCTCTAATTCTTCCATCACTTTATGGCGTACGGTTGCCATTTGTGGAAGGTGGTTTGGCGTGATTATTGTTGCCATAATATTTCCGCCAAAAGCTGGTCTAGTTTGCAATAGAATTCCTTTCGTCTCATCAATTTCTAAACCTGTGCAATCAGCAGTTAAGCCTGTATTCAAAGTGATTGCAACGCGTGGTATGAATGAGCGTCCCATCACAGAAGCACCAGATAAGATGATTTCAGGTTTATGTTTTTTGGCTAAATCGCTCATTGCTTTTGTGTAAGGCAAATCTAAAAAATCAGCTAATTTTGGGTCGTCAACAACAATAACTTTATCAGCCCCAGCAACAATCAATTCATTGACCAGATTACTAACATTATGTCCCAAAAGGATGGCTGATAATTCGGTATTTTTTTTGTCGGCAAGTTCACGTCCTTTCCCTAAAAGTTCAAAAACAACCGCTGCAATTTCATTGTTTTTTTGTTCTGCAAAAATCCAAACGCCATTGTATTCACTTCTGTTAATTTTAGTTTGTTCTTTTTTTTTGATGACGATTGCATCAAACGAGCAAGCACTAACGCAAGCTCCGCAAAGTGTGCACTTATCAATGTCTATAACTGCAATGTTATTTATCATTGCGATTGCACCGAATGCACAAGATTTGACGCATAACTCGCAACCTTTACATTTTTCGTTGATTACTTTTATCATAAAAAAATCCCCATTTTTTCATTTAATTTAATGATAAACTATCTAAAAAAAATACATTAAATAAGTCAAGGCAATTTTACATTTGCTTTGCAAAATATGGAAATCATTGACATAAAGAGTCCAGATTCGTTTTAGGGTAAACTTGGAGGATTGATGAATAAAGAAAAGATTAGAAACTTTTGCATTATTGCACATATTGATCACGGAAAATCGACGTTAGCAGACCGATTTTTGGAAGTGACAAATGTGATAGATAAAAATGCCCGCGTTACTCAGGTTTTAGACGATATGGAACTCGAACAAGAGCGTGGCATAACGATAAAGTCTCACGCCATCAGAATGGAATATATTCTAAACGGCGAAAAATATATTTTGAATTTAATTGATACACCAGGACATGTAGATTTTTCTTACGAAGTTTCACGCAGTTTGGCATCTTGCGATGGTGCATTATTGCTGATTGATGCTAGTCAGGGAATAGAAGCACAAACGATGAGCAATATGTATTTGGCGCTCGAAAATGATTTGGAAATTATTCCTGTTATTAATAAAATTGACCTTCCGAAAGCTGATATCGAAGGTACTCATCACGATATTATCGAACATATTGGTATCGACACAATTTACAACATTAGTGCTAAAGAAGGACTTGGAATAGATGAACTCCTGAAGGGAATTATCGAACATATACCTGCTCCCAAAGGTGATAAAAATTTACCCGCAAAAGCACTAATTTTTGATTCTTATTTTGATGTTTATCGGGGTGTGATTGTGCTTGTTAGAATTTTTGAAGGAACTCTCAAAAAAGGCGATAACATAAAATTATTTTCCAATAATAAAGAATTTGCGATTGAAGAAATTGGTCATCTTGGCTTGAAAAAAGAAGCTACAAAATTCTTGAAAGCAGGCGAAGTAGGTTACATAATTGCTAATATAAAAGAGGTAGCCGATGCGCGTGTTGGCGATACAATTACACATCAAAAAAATAGTTGTGATGTGGCTTTAAAGGGCTTTCAAGAACCCAAACCGATGGTTTTTAGTGGCGTTTTTCCGATTGATGGTGATGATTATGGTGTTCTGCGAGATAGCTTGGCAAAATTAAAATTGAATGATGCGGCGCTCATTTATGAACCAGAAAATTCACTTGCACTTGGCTTCGGTTTTCGTTGTGGGTTTTTGGGAATGTTGCATTTAGAAATTATCAAAGAGCGACTTTTGCGCGAGTATAATGTGCCAATTATTGCAACCACACCGAGTGTCCGATTTATCGTGAATTTGAATAATGGCGACCATAAAATCGTCTATAATCCAGTTGATTATCCTGATCCAGCTTTGATTGAAAATGTGGAAGAACCCATCATGGATGCGGAAATTATCGTTCCAACAGAATATGTGGGAAATGTGATGAAACTTGTTCAAAACAGGCGTGGCATTCAAAAAGATATGCAATACATTGATGAAACGCGTGCTTCCATTCATTATGAAGTGCCACTGATTGAGATTATTTTCGATTTTTATGATAAACTGAAATCTGTCAGTCGAGGCTACGCTTCACTTGACTATGCATTCAAAGAATACCGTGTTTCCAAAGTGGCGAAAGTGGACATTCTGATTAATAGCGAAAAAGTAGATGCGATGTCGTTTATTTGCCACGAAGAAAAAGCATATTCGTGGGGGAAAAGTGTGGTGGAGAAATTGAAAGATGTAATTCCCAAACACCTTTTTAAGATTGCGTTGCAGGCGAGTATTGGCTCCAAAATTATTTCACGAAGCACGATTGGTGCGATGCGAAAAAATGTAACTGCAAAATGTTATGGGGGCGATATTACCAGAAAAAAGAAATTACTCGAAAAACAAAAAGAGGGTAAAAAACGCATGAAAGAGGTCGGTTCCGTTGCTATTCCGCAAGAAGCATTTTTGGAAGTTCTCAAAGCAGATAGAAGTTGAAAAGTAATTAAGAATTTATAGTTTTAAAAAACCGCTCCGAAAGGAGCGGTTTTTGTACCTATGCTGTCTAAATATATAAAGCCTAATTTATTCATCATCGTGTTCATACTTTCGATAACTACGTTTTTGGATTATTTTTTCATCTATTGTGTTATTCTGTAGAGGGTATTCATGAGAAAAAAACATGTAATGAAAAGAAGAAAGTTCTTTTACTACTTCTTCTCTATTAGGTATGTTATTTTCTTTTCTGCCTTGAAGATTATCTGAAAAAATAATTTCACCAGTTATGGTATTCTGCACTCTCACATTCAACTTAACAAGCCCTTCCCTAGAAATAAGTCCATCTGCTTTGTTACTTTCAAAATACAAAATGCCCGCTTCCAATATTCTATACGATATCAAATAATCAATTGGCGGTAAATGTGTTTCATATAAAAGAAATCCTTCTTCCGATGATGAAGTTGCTAACGAATCTTTACTTACGATACATTCTTTTTCATCATAGTATTTCGAATATATTACATCTTCCCATTGATTATGAGTAAAAGAATATTTGTTGTCTTTAATTCTTTCTCGAATCAAATTTGCTAAAATATCAGCATCTCTCTCGACAACAATTATATCGCTTGCAACAAGAGAATTAATCAATTGATCTTCAAGTAACGATATGAGTGCTTTGTCGGGTTTATTAACAACGCGTGAATCATTCGTTTCTACAGATATAAGTGCAACCTTACTACCATTAGGAATTTCTGTTTTTAGTATTGCTCCTATACCAATACTATCTATAACTTTTTCCATTAAATTCTGATTGCTATCTTCAAATTTTGGTTTTACATTAACTAATTTTGGTAGAGATTGCTTAATTTTAGCTTCTGGTTTGATTTTATTTTGTGAAGAATATGGGGTAGCACAACCACTCAATAACGCCAACGCTACGACAAATAATAGTAAATATTTTTTCATTTTACAACTCCTTGTGTGTCATTCGACACTTTGTTTTTTTATTTTCAACCACATGTAGAAATAGTGAATTATTTCAAACTCCTTTTTTGTAATTGTCTCATTTTACTTGCATAAGTTTCCCACACTTACACAAAATAACGCTTTGGCAAAGAGCACATTTTAACACCTCCTATTTTTTATTTCACACCCTTTTTTATAAAATAAAAAAAGGACGCAACTTTCGTCACATCCTGAATAGAGGTATTGGCAACCCGAACAACCAAGACGCAGAAAGTAGCGTCCGCATTCGCGAACGCACTCCTTCTACTCGTTCTGGTTGTCTAAAAAACGCCAATTTTCTATTCAGAACAAAGTAAAACTAATGCAAAACTTTAAAGAACTAATTACTTCCGATTTTAATAATTGAGAGAATTTTTATTAGAAAGATTTTGTCAAATGATTTTTAACTTTAAATTTCAAAGTTTTTTTCGTGATAAAATAATTTGCAAACATAGATGTTACTTTTCCCAAATTTTCGTTAAATTATCAAGTGGTTTCAAAACATCTTCTAACATTTCAAAATCAATGGTTTGTTTACTGTCGCAAATTGTTTTTTGGGGGTCGAAATGGGTTTCGATGAGCAATCCATTTGCACCAGCGGCAACCGCCGCCCAACTGAGTGATTTAATCATTTCTCGTCTGCCAGAGCTGTGCGAAGGGTCAACGATGATGGGTAGATTGCTAAGCTCTTTTACCGCACAAATCGCAGAAATGTCGAGCGTGTTGCGGGTGTAATCTTCAAATGTTCGGATGCCTCGTTCACATAAAATCACATTTGGATTGCCAGCTTCTAAAATGTGTTCAGCGGCAAAAAGCCACTCTTCGATGGTGCTACTCATACCGCGTTTTAAGATAATCGGATTTTTGACTTCCCCTAGTTTAGCGAGCAGTCGGTAATTATGCATATTGCGTGTGCCAACTTGCATAATATCAACGAATTTTGACATCATTTCTACATCTTCGGAAGAGATAATTTCCGAAATTGAAATCATTTTTGTTTCGTCTGCAACTTTTTGTAAAATCTGCAATCCTTTTTCACCTAAACCTTGAAAATTGTAGGGTGAGGTTCGCATTTTATAAGCTCCAGCACGCAGGAAACTTATTCCCATTTTTTTGAGATGTTTCGCGATGGAAAGTAGGTCTTCATAATTCTCGATGGTACAAGGTCCGGCAATCATTGTGAAAGTCTCGCGGCTAATAACTTTGTCTTTAATTTTGATTACAATTGGTTTGTTTGATTGAAATTTCATAGTTTAATAGTGGTAGATTGGTCGGATATTTTCCGCCTGAAAGCCTTTATCTTTATGATTGGTGATTTCAAATTCAAATATTTGCTCACGATTTGGCAGGTTAAAAATATCGAAATCTTTTGGAAATTGGGAGGAATGAGCGAACGCAGTTTCATACGGTGAGTCAGTCTTGCGTGAGTCGGTAATCCACAAACCGCCACTTACATCTTTCATGAAACGCATGAAACCAAACCTTTTTTTGCTATCTTTTTCATGGCGAAAATTGTAGCAAACACCACGCACAAGCTGCTTTCCATTTTCATTGTGTTTGTTGTAGATATCGATAGGCAGGAGGTTTGGCACCAAATAACCAGAAGTGAAAACATCGGCTTCATTTCTCAAATCTTTTGCCACATTTTTGAACGCGAGGGTTTCCACTCTGCAACCTTTACTTTGAAGAGCACGGATAACTTGCACGAAATCTCCATCGCCAGTTACCATTAAAACATAATCGAGCCTTTCAGATTGCATTAATGCATCGACTGCCATATCTAAATCAGCGTTTGATTTTCCATATTTATTGCCTTGGTCGTCCACAAACCATTTTACAATTTTTACGATAACTTTAAAACCGAAATCGCGCAATATGGAATGGAAATTTTTCGATTTTTCAGCGTACTCAGGATTACGTTTCGCCAGTTCTTCATCGAAGGCTACATAGGCATTTAAGCGGATGGCAACACCATTATTTCGGCACGCAAACTCGCGTAAAACATCGTATTGCATTCCAAATCCACCATTTTGGGCAATATTGGAAACATCTACGTAAACCCCAACTTTCATAAGTTCACTTTTGTTCATTTTTTTTCTCCATTTTCTAACAAAAATTACATCCTCGTTTCTAATCCGAAGTGGATAATTCCGTCAAGAGGATTTTTGAAGTTGTTGAAATAATTTAATCCATAATCAATTTTGAAAACCCCTAAACGTGTCTTTAATCGTAAACCAATTCCAAATCCAAATCCAAAAAGTTTGCTGAAGGTTTGTTGTTCATTTTTTTGCACATAACCGCAATCACAAAAGAGGAAAAAACGTGAATTTTGTTCAAAAAGATAGCGTAGTTCGGTATTTAACCAACTCACTTGAGAACCTGAAAATTCATTTTCTCCAAAACCGCGTAAGTTTTGGTTTCCACCGAGATTAAAAAATTCGTATTCATCAAGATTTTTTGATAATTTTGCATTGAATCCAGAAAAAATAACCCATTTTGTTTTTGGTGAAAAATATTTTTCTAAATTTATGGTAGCAGATTGACTTGAATTTTCGGTGCCGTAAAAATATTTAAAAAAGGCATTATAGCCTCGCGTGGAATTTTGTGAATTATCAGTTGTATTTTTTGCTAAAAATCCGCCCCATTTTTGGTATATTTTATTTGCATCATAAATGTTGTTTTGTAAAAATGAAATGCCATATTTTTCAGTAAAATTATAGTAATAAATATTACTCTCGAATTGTGTTTTAATGTTGCTATTTTCATCTTTTCGCGAAAGGTAAAAGTCACCATTTACAGGTAAATTAGAGAATCCAGATTCATGGTAAAAAAGCTCTAATTTTTCATTGATATTTGTTTGTTTCTGCCATAGAATTGAGAGTGAGCGGTCGGTTCCATTGATGTTCAGAAAATCAATGTTTATCATTCCACTTAAATTGTCATTCTCATAACCAAAAATACCTGAGATGTAGTTCATTTGACCTTCTTCCACTTGTATCAATAAAGTGTTTGCATCTATTGGGAAAATATCACAGTCGCGAATATATTGTTTTTTACAGATATTTTTGGCAGCTAAATCTAATATTTTTGGCGAAATATTTTCATGATTTATTAATTGTGAGATTTTCAATAAAGTTTTATTTCTTGTGACTTTATTTCCGCGAAATTTATATTCGGAAAATTTACAAAAAGTACCTTCGTCGATGTCAATAAAAACATCCAGAGAATCGTCTGCTATAACCAAGCTATCGAGCGAAATTGATGCAAAAAGAAAACCATTCTCAAGATAAAAACCAGCAATATCTTGGATAGTATTTTGAATCTCAATGATGTCATTTTGTGGCTTATAAATCAAGTTTTGCAATTTGCGAGTAGAGATGTATTTGTTGTTTCGGAATTTAAATTTTCTAATCGTTGGATTATTTTGTTCAACAATTTTGAAAAGAATATCCACCTTCCCATTTAGTCTTGGGAAAATTTGTGGCTCAAAAAATAGGCAATAATAAAAATTATTTTTTTTATAATAATGGGCAATGTTTTCCAAGTCGTCATTAATTATTTTTTGGTCATAAATATCTCCGTTTTGTGAAAAAATAGTGTTGCTTAATTCATTATCATTAAAGAGATTATTGCCTTCGAAAATGATTTTTCCAATAGTGATTTCGGCAAAAAAAGAGAGAGGTAAAATTATGAAAAGAAGGAAAGATTTAGCTCGCATTTTCTTCAATAAGATGAATCAATTCTTCAATTAATTTATCTTCGGTTACTTTTTTTACAATTTTTCCATTTTGGAAAATGAGACCTTCGCCATTGCCACCTGCAATACCGAAATCTGCTTCGCGTGCTTCACCTGGTCCATTGACGATGCAACCCATTACCGCAATTTTAAGGTCGAGATGAGCGTATTTTTGTAACTGTTTTTCAACCTTGTTTGCGATGCTTATCAAATTAATTTCGGTGCGACCGCAAGTTGGACAGGAGATTATTTTCAAACCTTTACGCAAGTTGAGTGCTTTCAAAATTTCTTTCGCAACCAATACTTCTTTTACTGGATTTGCGGTCAAAGAAACACGAATTGTATCACCGATTCCTTCTTCCAAAAGAGTGCCGATTCCAATCGCAGATTTTATGGTACCGCCAAATTCAGTACCAGCTTCTGTAATGCCAAGATGAAGCGGATAATCAACTTTTTGGGCAAGTAAGCGGTAGCTTTTTAAGGTAAGTGGAACGGAAGATGCTTTTACAGAAATTTTGATTTCTTCGTAATTTGCTTTTTCTAAAATGGCGACATGCTCGAGTGCACTTTCCACGAGTGCCTCTGCTGAAATACCGTATTTAGCAATTTTCTTTTTTGAAAGTGAACCACTATTTACGCCAATTCTAATCGGTATTTTTTGTCCTTTTGCAGCATTTACGATTTTCAAAACATTTTGCATTGAGCCGATATTACCAGGGTTTAAACGTAAACCGTCTGCACCAGCTTTAATGGCTACAAGTGCAAGCTTGTAATCGAAATGAATGTCGGCAACAATAGGTAAATTAGTTTGCGTTTTTATCTTCGCGATTGCCTGTGCAGCATCGAAATTATTTGCGGTTACACGCACAATTTCGCAGCCAGCTTTTGTGAGTTCATGGATTTGTCGGATGGTTTTAACTACATTTTCGGTGTGAGTATTCGTCATCGATTGAATTGAAATAAGGTTGCCACCGCCGACTAAAATGTTGCCAATTTTGATAGTTTTTTTACTCATAAAATTTGCTCATAAATTTTTTAACACAATGGAGGAATTGTGTGTTATCATTTGCATTACTGATGGAAACGCGTACATGGTTTTTCAAAACTGGATGATGCCAAACAGCGCGAATAGCGATGTCATTTTCCGCTAAAAAATTATATAAATTTTCCGTTTTTTCACCAATCGTAAAAGTGAGAAAATTTGTAGCTGAAGGATGAACTTTCAAACCAGAAATTGTATTTAACTCGTTAAAGACAATTTGTTTATTTTCAATGACTTGTTTAGTGTGGTTTAGAAAAATATTTTTGTTTTCCAAAAGTGTCAAAACGAAGGCTTGTGTCATCAAATTGAGATGAAAAATAGTCATCACTTTTTCAAGTTCACTAATGTTTTGTGGTTGCGAAATGATGTAGCCAAAACGGAGCCCCGCAGATGAAAAAGATTTTGAAAATGAGCGTATGATAATTAGATTTGGGTATTGATCAATTTTATCTGCAAAAGTTTTTCCTGAAAATTCAAAATAAGTTTCATCGACTAAAACAAGGCCTTTAAAATTTTCTAAAATTTGCGTAATTTTTTCATCAGATAAAAGATTCCCCGTTGGGTTATTTGGATTGCACAAAACCGCCAATTTACAATTTTCATCATCACAAAGTTTCAAGTATTCATCGACTGAAAAATCGAATTTTTCGTTTAAATATAGAAATTTCATATTTAATCCCGCCGCGCCAGAATAACTTTTGTAATCGAAGTATGAAGGTGCGATTGAGACGGCAAAAGAGTCGTTATTATTGCGAACGGCATTGAAAGTTGTGAAAAGCATTTCGTCGGCACCATTTCCAAAAATAAGGTGGTCAGCGGGCACTTTTGTATATTCAGAAAGGGCATTTTTTAATTGTTCGGTAATATTGTTAAAGTATCTGTTTAGTGGAACATTTTTCATTTTTTCCAAAAATTCCGTTTGAATCTTTTCGAGTGGATTCAGTGAACTTTCATTCAAACACATCATAGTTTTTTTGTGTGGAACATTGATATTTATCGGTTTTTTTTGCTGCAAATCATCTCTAAAATAATACACAAATTCTCCTCTATTTTTAATGAATTCCAAGATTTTTGTTTACAATGTAAAAGTCAATAATGTTTTTGCATCAAAAAAAGATAGGATAAAGAATGAAATATAAGTTTGTGCTGTTTGATGCGGATAACACGCTATTTGATTATGAT